>SOIY01000042.1 GCA_004376785.1 Candidatus Stahliibacteriota bacterium
CGTTCCTTGCAATTCCTCACACATCCTATTTGCCCAATTATATCATCTATCCATTTATCCATACTTTGTACCATCCATCTTTGTTATTGTATTAAATTTTACCTAATTGTCAAGATAAAAAATGCCAGGACGCAGAATCGAACTGCGGACACCCGGATTTTCAGTCCGGTGCTCTACCAACTGAGCTATCCTGGCTTAGTTGAATCATTTTATACAAAATATGGGAAAAGTCAAGGGATGAATGCTGCGTTGAACACACGCTTCGCTGCAGGAAGACACGGAGATCTGGAGACCAGGGGACAAGGAGACAAGGGGAAAAAGGAAGTTTTGAAGTTAAGAAGTTGTGAAGATGAGAAAAGGGGAGAGAATTTCAAATGACAAATCACTGGAGACACATTTGTTATAAGACAGGAGATGGCAGAAAAAGGCAGAAGAAGGCTATTATGGCAGGAATTGAAGACACGCCTGCGGCTGAAGGCACGCTTCGCTGAAGAATTCAATGACCTAATGATTTACCCCGTGGAATGTGATTTGTCCAGTGGAAATTTGACTATTCAACGGCATGCTATTCCACTGGGGCTCAATGACTTTTAGTGAAAAGATCTGAACGTCATCACCGGGGTGTCATAATAGCGTATGGCAGAATCATTTCTCCCATTGAAATTCCGCCATGTTGGAACGTAAATTTAAATTCCTTTTCATATTCTGTAGGTTTGGTTGGATAGATAAAGTAGTAGTCCTCTTTGGCAATTACAAATCGAACTGATGGATCAGCACTTGGCAAATATATCTCACCAGGGTTATTCAAAAGTAATGCAGTCTTTTTATCCACTCTAAGGGCAGGTCCGTATTTGTATCTGAGATTTGGAGAAATGGTGCGTCCACCATAAACTATAGTAGGCCTGCGTACACGAATAAAGCCGTGATCAGTTGTTAGTATAACACGCCTGCCGATTCTCGCCAATTTTTTGAAAATCTCGAAGATTGGGGAAAGTGGGAACCAGTATCCGAGCAAATTCAATAGCACCCTTTCGTCATCGAGGATTCCTTTCATATCACCACGCCCAGGTATTGAATGCAATAAAAGATCAAAAAAGTTTATTACTACAATTGTAATATCCATTTTATCATTCGCAATACGCATAATATTACGCTCTATCTCCTGGATTGAAGATAATTTGTAGAATGAAAATTTCATTCTAAGATTATGCCTTTTTAGTTGTTCAGCAAACAATTCTTTTTCGAATCTGTTTTGTCCCTTTTGTTCAAACGACCAGTATTGAGGGAATTTCTGAATAATTTCAAGCGGTAAAAGCCCAGCAAATAACCCATTTCGCGAATAAGGCGTTGCTGTTGGAAGAAGTGAATAATAGAATTGGGTGTTAATATCAAAGTAATCTCTTAGATATGGTGATAATTTGAAATATTGATCAAGTCGCATCGAATCAAAAATAATAAAATGAACAGGGCCATCCTTTAAAATCGGCAAAATGGCGTGCGAAAAAAGATTGTTCGATAGAATGGGCCCCTTACCTTTGATGAAGTTGATATATTCATTTTCCACGAATTTAACAAATCCAGCATCTGCTTCGCGTTTTCTTTGTTCCTGTATTTCTTTTAAATCCCTGTCGCCAAATTCTAATAACCTCAAATCCCATGAGACAATAGTTTTGTAATATTCTATCCATTCTTCATAGTTAGTTGGCTCAACAAGAGATCTGAATTGAGTGGCGTATTCCTGACCCATCGTTTCTTCAATTATTAATCTTCTCTTCAAGGTTCGGTTTAGAACAGAAAGCAATTGATTAAAGCTGAATGGTTTGGTAATATAGTCATCAATCCAACCACCATATGCCTTTTTCATTAAGTCTTCTTCCTCACTTTTTGTGATCATAACTACTAATTGTTGTGAATTTTCATTTTTTATTTTTCTAAGCACTTCAAGACCATCAACTCCAGGCATAATTTCATCGAGAAAAATTAAATCAAAAACTTCTGTGTGTACCAATGCTACACCATCTTCTCCAGAAGTTGCAGTCTTTACATCATACCCTTCTTGCTGAAGCAGATATATAAAAGGTTTTAATAAATCTATTTCATCGTCTATCCATAAAATTTTCATTTATCCACCTTGGGAATTAAAATTTGAAACGTAGTTCCCCTAAAACCAGTTTTCTTTAATATCAATTTGCCCTTGTGGTAATCTTCAACAATTCTTTTTGTTAACACGAGACCCAATCCCCATCCGTATCTTTTTGTAGTATAGCCAGGCTTAAAGATTTCTTTGCCTTTCTTTACACCCTTACCGCTGTCCGATATTTCAATCACTGCATCACCTGCGTCGTATGTTTTGATCGTAATTTTACCTTTCCTTGAACCAATAGCATCCAAGCCATTTTTGAGAATATTTTCCACTGCCCAACCCAGTAAGATGTCGTCGAACTTGATTACCGGCAGTGGTTTGAACTTCTCATGGAATTCTATGTTTTTATGTGCTCGTCTTTTTATATATTCCACAGATTTCTTGATTGTTTCAATTGGTTCTCTCTCAACCAATCTTGGTGGTAAACCTATCCTTGAAAACTTTTCCAACACCTCATTCATTCTTTGCGCATCTTCGCGTATCCCATGATACATATCTTCTGATATTTTACCCTTGAATGCTTCAAGCCAACCACCAAGTGATGACAAAGGTGTCGCAAGCTGATGCGCTGTTTCCCGAGCAAGTGAATTCCAAATTTTTTCCTCTTCGCTTTTTCGATATATCAAGTAACCCCAGAATCCTAAAAAAAGGAAGGCGATTAAAAATACCGTCTCAACGAATGGTAAAATTTGAAGAGATTTTGTGAAAGGTGAAAGTCCATAATGAACATGTCCGACGAGTGTAGAATCTAAGCCATAACAAATAATAATGGGAATTGGTTCCTGGTTCTTATCAAGTTCCTCAACTGCTTTTCTTAAATCATCGGTTGAAACATTTTTTGCTGAAGTAGGATTACCATCGGCATCTGTCATGATTACCGGGAAATCTATTCGTTGAATCACTTCTTGAAACACTAATTCAAGGAGTGCTTCCTCATCCATACTCGGTCCTGATGCATATTTTGCAAATATCCTTGAAGTTGTTTCGGTTTCTCTCTTTATTTTCTGTATAAGATAATTTGAATAGACATATGTAATAATGCCAATTATACCGATTCCGATTAAAAAGTATATTACCAATGCGCGTGAACTAAACTTACCTCTCAGGTTCATTTTACTTTTTTATCTTTCCGGAAAATTCAACAGCCCTTTGAGAATATAATATTTATTGATATAACAGGTAATTTTTCTCATGATTCAACTATTCTTTTGTTGAATATTTTCATAAATTCGTACAGGGCATCACATTGTCCATAATATGCATCAGAAAAGTATAAAATCTTATACACTTCAGGATCAGAAGATAAAATATCTTTGCCAACTATGATCTTATCGCCTTCCCACGTTATGTTATTCTCTCCATTAATAAAAAGGAGAGGTTTCTTTTTCTTAAATTTTTTCAACGTTTTTTTTAAGTCGCGCACATAGAAATGGAACAGATTTTGTGGATCACTCGATTCGATATCAAAAAATTGTACCAATGAATTGATATTCTGTTTAATCATAATGTTGTAATAGGGATAATTATTTTTATCATAAAAGCAGATTCTCTTCTCCGCTGATACTAAATATGGCAGTGAAATATTTGCCGGTTTGTTCAAATCGATAAGAAAATGAAAACCCGTATTGCCTAATTTTTCTTTAAGCCTCTTATACTCTTTGGAGAAAAGCTTCGAAGGTTCTTCGTAAAATATCATTTCAAAAACGTTGGGTTTCATATAACAACAGATATCTTTTAGTTTTTTTGGCATAAGCATTACAATATTCCCCAGTTTTTTTAATCCTTCAATAAATGGTAATGCTTTCAGAAAATCGCTTACCTCAGAAGGTGCCGAGATTAAAAAATTTCTTTTCTTTTTAATACCTAAGGGTTTAAATGTTTTCAAAAACCTCTTTTTGCTTAATTTTAGATACAGCGTCTCAAATATATTCATTATGCCCGTTTTTTCCTTCGTTTAACATATCTCGGGTTTGCATTTTTAATTATTACATGCTTAGATATTATGCATTTATCAATACCCGTTAGATTTGGTAAATGAAACATAATATCAAGCATGAAATTTTCCATAATAGACCTCAATGCTCTTGCTCCTGTATTGTATTTCAAAGCCCGGGTCGCAATTGCATCTAATGCATCCATCGTGAATTCCAGTTTTACACCCTCCATTTCGAAATATTTTGAATATTGTTTAATCAAGGCATTCTTTGGTTTAGTTAAGATTTCGATTAATGCCTCTTTCGACAATGTATTGAGTGGTGCGACAACCGGCACGCGACCAACAAATTCAGGAATCAACCCATATTTTAGTAAATCTCCCGGTTCAATATATGCCAACAAATCATCCTGACTTTTTCTCTTACTCACTGTTCTGTTTATGAAACCAATTTTTTTGCGGTTTAACCTTCTTGATATTATCTCTTCTATACCCGAAAAAGTTCCGCCAAGAATAAATAGGATATTCTTAGTGCTAATCTTTATATATTCTTGTTCAGGATGCTTACGACCACCCTGGGGAGGAACATTTGCTTCAGTCCCTTCGATAATCTTCAGTAATGCCTGCTGAACACCCTCGCCAGAAACATCCCTTGTAATGGAAGGTGAGTCTGATTTGCGTGCGATTTTATCGATTTCATCAAGATAGATAATACCTATTTCTGCATTTTTAATATTAAAGTTTGCGGTTTGGATAAGTCTTAATAGAATATTTTCCACATCTTCCCCAACATATCCAGCCTCAGTTAGTGGTGCAGCATCAGATATCGAGAAAGGAACATGCAGTAATCGCGCCAGTGTTTCAGCAATAAGTGTTTTACCAGTTCCCGTTGGGCCAATCAAAAGAATATTACTTTTCTGTATCTCGATATCCTGGCTTTTTACCATTACCCTCTTGTAGTGATTATATACAGCTACTGATATCACCATCTTTGCCCTTTCTTGACCAATCACATATCGGTCAAGAAAAAACTTTATTTCTGATGGTTTTGGTAAAACAAAATTATCAGTTTGTGTGCTTTTTTCTTCATCTTTTAAAATTTTATTACATAATCGTACACACTCATCACAGATATATACCTTCTTGCCTTTGAATAGACGTTTAACTGACGAACCAGGTCTCTGGCAAAAATGGCATATTATCTGTGACACTATCCTTTCCTTTTTTTCATAATTTCGTCAATGATCTTATAATTTTTTGCTTCCTCCGAAGACATGAAGTAATTTCTATCTGTATCTTTAGCGATTTTTTCTTCAGTTTGTCCAGTGTGCTTTGCAAATAATTTATTGAGTACCTTTCTTATTGTTAAAACCTCTTTTGCGTGTATCGCAATATCAGAAGCTTGTCCTGAAAAGGCTCCTTCTGGCTGATGAATCATTACACGGGCATGGGGCAGGGCAAATCTTTTTCCCTTTGTTCCAGATGCAAGTAAAAGTGCTGCCATACTTGCCGCCATACCGATGCAAATGGTAGAAACATCAGGTTCAACGAATTGGATTGTATCGTAAATTGCCAGCCCAGACGATACCACGCCACCAGGAGAATTTACATAAAGATTTATATCCTTGGTTGCATCTTCAGCTGCCAAGAACAGCATTTGTGCCATTACAAGATTCGCAACAGTATCATCAATGGGTGTACCTATGAATATTATTCTTTCTTTTAACAGCCGTGAATAGATATCGTATGCCCTCTCTCCCCGGCTAGTTTGTTCAATGACGTACGGAACTGGTATCATTGATTGCCTCCTTTGGCGAAATTATGCGTTTTTTTTCACTAATTTGAGCTTTTTGGAAAAGAAAATCAATTGTTTTTTCTCTACTAAGGATATTGCCTATGTAACCTATTACATTATCGTGATTTTCATCATTTAATTTTATCCCCATTATGGATATCACATTCATAATTTCCTCTTCTGTAACTTTGATATTTTCCTTCTCAGCAATTTTATCGAGCATAAGATTTAAACGAACTCTTTTCTCAGCAATATCCCAGAATCTTTCTTTGTTTGCCTCTGAATCAGGCAAATTGGATTTTTGCAACATTCTCTGGTATTCGTTTTGAGTCAATGTTTTTGGGACTTTAAATTTCATTCTTCCCAAAATTGTGTTGGATAGTGATTCCTTTAATTCTCCTTCTATTCTCTTTTCTTCCACTTTTTTTGCACTAGCCATTATTTCTTTCTTTAATTGCTCAACATTTTCACAATTTTGTGTTTTTGCAAAATCAGCATCAATCTGCGGAAGAATCTTTTCTTCGATTTTCTTTATTGATATTTTATGAATCTGATTTCCAATTTTGACTTCCTTTTTTTCTGACTTACGTGCGCCTGCTAATATCCTATTGATTTCGTCTGGTAGACTACGATCGCCTATTTTAACAACAATGTCATCCTGTTTGCTCTTAACAGTATTATTCTCTACAATTACAATTTCCATGGTTACTAAATCATCCACTACAGAGGGTCGGGAAACTTCTTTAATTGTTGCATATTGCTCACGCAGTCTGTTTATTGCCTGCTCAAAGAGGAAATCATCAGGCAATGGTTCCTCTTTAAATATCTCCAGTCCCATGTAATTATCAATATTGAAATCAGGAATTATTTCGAAACGTAATCGTAATTTAATATTTTCTCCCTCTTCAACATTGATAAGTTCGGCTTGAGAAGCAGGACGCCATTTTTTTTCATCCAATATTTTTAAAAAAGAACCCGCCACGAGATTATTCATTGCCCGCGCCTTCAGAGTATCTAAGTATCGATTTCTAATTATGTTTTTTGGTACCTTTCCTTTCCGAAATCCGTTTAGTGTGAGATCTTTCCGCATTTTACCGACTTCCTCGTCGATAAAACGCTCCAACTCAGTAGATGGAATCGAGATGTTAACTTCCTTTTCTGTCTCATCATTCGCAATAATTTCATATTCCAAATATCACCTCCAATAGATGCGAGGAGGGGGATTTGAACCCCCATTCCTAAACGGAACTGGATCCTAAATCCAGCGCGTCTGCCAATTCCGCCACCCTCGCAAGGATAATTCAAAGCAAACTTAATTCTATAACATTATATGCCGAAAATAATATTTGTCAAGTTCACCCGGAATGTGGTGTCTAGTATATCTTAATTTTGAATCTTTCCGGATTTGAATAGACAGGTTTGATGTAATCAGGTAGTATTATTGAAGCAGGAAGAGTGTATTCTCCTGCTGAAAATTCAGTCAATTTTATTTTTACGCTGAGATCTCTTTTCCTTAATTTTTCCATTATATTTCTTGAACCACTAACAATCAAAGTATCAAGAAATATTTTTTCTGAGGAAACACGTTGATTTGGAGTAAAGATAAGTTTGAGGGGGATATTTGTGAATAACTTTTCAACTGTTACATCGACTTTAACCTGTATTTGCACACGGTCTTTTGACATTTGAAAAAGAGATGAGATTTTTGCTATTTTTAATTCTTTTGTAAACGTCGAGCTTTTATTTCTAATATTAAGTGTCTCAGTGGCTATTTCATTTAGATTTTGTAAAATTTCTCTTGGTCCAATAACAGTAATTGTATCGAAGATATTAATTTTGCTTATTGAATAGCCTTCCTTTAATGAATCCTTAATAGGTACATTGATTTTCATTTTTTTACTAATTTTTTTGTCTATTTTTATACTTATTGATGGAGTATTATAATCAATCTTTACGTCACTAAAACCAATAGGTATAACAATTTTCTTTACAGGAATTTTATTTTCCCCTATTTTACTTTTACTTAAGTTACAGCGTGGTGTTGGTGGTGCTGCCCAGATATTGAGTAATGAACCACCGCGCCCGGTGAGTGTAATGCTGATTTTTGGAACAGAATCGACGATGATCAGGGATTCAGGCAAGTCTGTATAGACAATCTTTATTTCTTTTTCATATTGATAATTGTTATCTATTGCTACAAAAAACCATAAGCCAAAGGCGAAAATTATGGCGAATATTTTTCTTATTGGATCCTTTATTATGAAATTGAGTATAGCTCTGTAATTCATTTTCTAATTATACTTATGATTGAGGAATAATCAAGGAAAAAGAATATCATTATTTATTCTATGGGGTAAAGTATTTCGGATTTAGAACTTAGATTTACTGTATCATGTTTTTTGCCTTCTTCTTATCCACTTTGCTATTTCAACTCCACAAAATACGACTGAAGATAGGAGTAAACAGATAATAAGTTCACTGAGAGTTAATGGCTGGGTTTTGAATATAGAGTTTAGAAACGGCACATAGATTGTAGCCATCTGAAGCACAAAGGTCAAAAGGATCGCACCAAGCAGTGGTATATTAGAAAATAGACCTAAAGAAAAAAACGATTCTTTTTCGGAGCGGAGGGCAAGTACATTACCCATTTGACTCAGGCATAAGACAGTAAACACTATGGTCTGCCACGAAGTATGACCAGTCTTTATTGCCCATGCCTGAGAAAATATCGAGACACCACCCATTAAAAGACCCACCCAGACGATATCCAGACCAAGGTTGTGAGCAAATATGCTTTCCTTGGGATGTCTTGGTGGTTTTTTCATAATATCTTTTTCTGCCGGTTCTACAGCAAGAGCAAGACCTGGAAGTCCATCTGTTACAAGATTAATCCATAGTATATGTATTGGTAAAAGAGGAATTGGAAGTCCGAGAAAAGGAGCAAGAAATATCGTCCATATTTCACCAGCATTACTGGTCATTGTGTATTTTATAAATTTGCGGATATTGTCGAATATTCGCCTTCCTTGTTTTACCGCCTTGACGATTGTAGCAAAGTTGTCATCGAGTAGTATCATATCTGATGCCTCTTTTGAAACATCAGTGCCGGTTATACCCATGGCAATGCCGATATCAGCGCTTTTCAATGCCGGAGCATCATTAACACCATCTCCAGTCATTGCCACGAACTGTCCCTGGTTTTGAAGTGCCTTTACAATTTTAAGTTTTTGTTCAGGTGCTACTCTGGCATATATTCTTATATCCTCAACTTTTTTTTCTAACTCCTTGATTGATAGTTTCTCAAGTTCCCGACCCGTTAAAATTTCCTCATCACTATCAATTATGTTAAGTTCTCTGGCAATCGCCTTTGCCGTTACTGGATGGTCTCCAGTTATCATCACAGGTTTTATACCGGCAGATTTACACAGTGTAACGGCTGCGTTTACCTCTTTTCTTGGTGGATCTATCATTCCTACAAACCCCAGGAATGTAAGGGCTGTTTCAGTATTTGCAGTATTCATGTCTTCTGGCAAGTTCTCCCAATTTCTCATTGCAAACGCAAGTATTCTTAAACCTCTTTGAGCCATTACTTCACTCATACTGTGAATCTTTTCCTTATTTATATTAGATTTTCCATTAATGCTTATTTCATTTGTAGATTTTTCGAGTATAATTTCAATTGCACCTTTAGTAAAAGAAACAAAACCCTTTTCTGGTGTTTTATGAAAAGTAGTCATGCATTTTCTTTCTGAATCAAAGGGAATTTCAGCAACCCGTAGATAGTCTTTGAGCAAGTTTTCTTTTAAGAAACCTTTTTCTTCAGAAAGTGCATAAAGGGCAATCTCTGTAGGGTCGCCAAGATATTTGCCATGTTTGTCTCTAGTTGCATCATTATTGAGTGCCATAGTCATGAATAGGTTATTGATTGGAGATTGTTGATTAGAAATTTTTTCATGTTTAAAGAATTTGCCATTAACATATATCTCTTGAACCTCCATTTTATTTTGGGTTAAGGTGCCGGTTTTATCTGAGCAGATATAAGTGACCGAACCAAGAGTTTCTACAGCCGGAAGTTTTCTTATAAGGGCATTCTGTTTGACCAGCTTTTTTGCGCCAATAGCGAGTGAGATGGTTACGACCGCTGGTAAAGCCTCAGGAATAGCTGCGACTGCAAGGCTAATAGCAGTTAGAAACATTAATAATGGCGGTTCCCCTCTGATAAAACCAACCCCAAAGACTATAGCACATATTGCAAACACTGCAATAGCCAATCTCTTGCCAAACTTTGCGAGTCTCTTTTGAAGTGGCGTTTTCACTTCTACCTGTTCCTGTAGCATCGTGGCTATCTTTCCGAATTCTGTGTTCATTCCGGTTGAGACGACGACCCCATTTGCCCGGCCATAAGAGACTATTGTTCCTTTATACGCTATGTTTTTTCTATCACCCAGGGGCATCATCTTGTCCTGAAGAGGATTCGTATGTTTTTCTACGGGTACAGACTCTCCAGTCAGTGAAGATTCATCAATCTTAAGATGCGCGACTTCGATAAGTCTTATGTCTGCTGGCGCAATATTTCCAGCCTCAAGTAATACAATGTCACCAGGTACAATCTCATGAGCAGAAATGCTTGTTGGTTCTCCATCCCTGATTACTGTTGCTACTTGTGCTGCCATCATTTTTAAAGCTTCAATTGCCTTTTCAGCCCTATATTCCTGAACAAAACCGATTACTGCATTTAGTATCACAATAACCAGTATTACTACAGTATCTTTTGGCTCACCGATAATACCTGAAACGATCGCTGCAGCAATCAGCACCAAAATCATGAAGTCCTTGAATTGATCAAGGACCATTCCCAGGACTGTTCTCTTTTTGACCTCTTTAATTTTATTGGGGCCATAACTTAATAGCCGGTTTCTGACTTCTTCTATAGATAAACCCTGCTTGGATGAACCCAGAGTTTGAAATGTGTCTTCGATACTTTTACAATGCCAGTCCATAAATTTTATTTGGTTATTTTAAAAGCCAGACCATAATTCCTTTTTGGATATGCAATCGGTTTTCAGCTTGATCAAACACAATTGAATTGGGTCCATCAATCACCTCATCAGTGATTTCCTCACCACGATGCGCAGGCAGGCAATGCATTATTAGATAATCTTTTTGTGCAGATTTTAAAAGTTCACTATTAATTTGATAAGGTTTAAAGATTTTCTTTTTCTTCTCTGCACTTTGTTCCTGCCCCATTGATGCCCAGACATCTGTGTAGATAATATCAGCATCTTTCACAGCCTGTTTTGGATCATACGTTAGAATTGCTTTTTTGGTTTTGGCTAAATAATCCTTATTCGGTTCATACCCTCGGGGCATTGCAATATTAAGGTTGAATTCGAGCAAAGCAGAGGCAGCAATAAATGAATTACACACATTGTTACCATCACCAATATAGGCAATTGTGATTTTTTCTAAAGATTCCTTTTTTTCAATAATAGTAAACAAATCGCACATAATCTGGCAGGGATGCTCAATATCACACAACCCATTAATTACTGGAATTACGGCACTTTTAGCTAAATCTTCAACCGTTTTATGAGCAAAAACCCGGGCCATTATCAAATCAACCCATCTTGAAAGATTCTTTGCTGCATCAGAAACTGATTCTCGCTTGCCTATATTTATATCAGCTGGGGCTAAGTATATTGCATGACCACCAAGCTGGGTCATGCCAGTCTCAAATGTGACCCTGGTTCGTAAGGATGGTTTTTCAAAAATCATAGCCAGGGTTTTGTCTTTTAATATTTTGTGTTTTATACCCTTTTTTTGTGATTCCTTAAGCTTTTTTGTTAAATCAAATATTTCATAAATCTCTTGTTTACCTAGGTCGAAAATTGATGTAAAGTCTCGTTTCATTTTACCTCCGCATCTAATAATAGCGATTTTCTGAGTTGTGTCAATTCAAATGTTTATATCGTTTC
>SOIY01000003.1 GCA_004376785.1 Candidatus Stahliibacteriota bacterium
CTCACCGCGATCACTGCTGCTCCTAACATCGCAAAGGTCTTTGTAAAAGCCAATGGTCTGAATAACTTACCAGCCTGACCAGTCAATACAAAAACTGGAATGAAACCGACTATTGTTGTAAGAAGTGCAAAGAAAACAGGCCTGCCAACTTCTTTTGCGCCATCAATACAGATCTCCAACCGTTCTTCCCTGGTCAGTGATTTGCGTCGTTGATGCTCAGCGATCTTTCTGTACAGGTTCTCAACGAGGACAGAACCCGAATCAACCATAACACCGATTGCGATCGCGATTCCGCCTAATGACATAATATTGGCATCAATTCCAAATAATCTCATCAAGATAAAAGAAATCAATACTCCAATCGGTAAAACAATTGAAATTATCATGCTGCCGAAAAAGTGAAGTAGAAAAATGATAATTACAAATATTGTAATTATCATCTCTTGAGTCAGGGCATCTTTTAAGGTATTAATTGTTCGATTGATTAAACCAGTACGGTCATAAAAAGGAACAATTCTCACCCCAGGTGGTAGGCCGACCTTTAATTCTTCGATCTTTTCTTTAATTCCTTTAATGACCCTTAAAGGATTCTCACCATAGCGCATAACAACAACTCCACCGGTCACCTCAATCCCTACCTTATCTAGTGCGCCTCTACGAAAATCTGGACCTGTTGTAACTGTGCCGATATCTTTGATGTATATGGGCACGCCTTCATGCGCAGCAACTGCAATATTTTCAATGTCTTCAATATTTTTTATAAATCCTAATCCCCGGATGATAAATTCTACTCCGCCTTCTTCAAAAACTTTTGCGCCAATATCAATATTCGAACTTTTTACAGCGTTTAAAACTTCAGTTATTTTTACATTGTAGTAAATAAGTTTGTGGGGGTTGATGTCAACCTGGTATTGTTTTATATATCCACCGACCGATGCGACTTCGGACACGCCACTTACCGCGTTCAATTGATAGCGTACATACCAATCCTGGATACTACGCAGCTCACTCAAATCATAGGTTGAGGTCACTAATTTCTGATTATCAAAAGGACAAACACCAGGTTCATCAAAGACCTCTTGCGGATGGTCAGGACAAAAATATCCATTCTCAACAGTATACCAGAACACCTGTCCAACAGCAGTAACGTCAGGGCCAAGAGTTACTTTTGCATCGGATGGCAGATCATCCGTTGCAAAATTTAACCTTTCCAGAACTCGGGTTCGTGCCCAATAGAAATCTACACCTTCTTTAAAAATCAAATTCACCAGACCGAAACCGAATGCAGATGATGACCGAATCGTCTTCATCCCCGGCGTACCCATCAATTTCGTTGTCAGCGGATATATGACCTGATCCTCGACATCCCTGGGGCTTCTTCCTGGCCAATCTACATAAACAATCACCTGGAGTTCACCTATGTCTGGGATGGCATCTATCGGTGTATTTCTCATAGCGAAGATGCCCCAGAGAATTATCAATAAGAAAGCAGCAATAACGAGAAATCTATTCCTCAGGCATATTTCTATAATTTTATTAATCATTGCTTCGCATAATTAATGCTGGTGTCCCACAGGCATATCTGGTTTCTCTTCAACGCCCAGTGCTCCACCATATTCGATAGCTGCCATACCAGTAAGCTGGCTTTCTGAATCTATGAGAAAATTTCCATTGGTTACGACCAGTTCATTTTCTTTTAAACCATTTAGAACAGGGTAGCACCGCAAACTACGATCTTCATGATAAAAAACTCCCCCAGGACCCAACTTCACCTCTCGTGGTTGGAATCTACCGTCTCCTAAATAAACCCAGACGACCTTACGAGTTCCGGTGTCCAGAACTGATTCCTTGTGAATTGCCAAAATTTTCTGAGCATCTCCACCCTTATGTTCCATGGCTTTTGGTGCACTGTACCGTGCTTCGATCTTTACGTCCACATACATGCCAGGCTTTAATTTCCTATTGGCATTGGATAATTGAATTCTCAACCTTACAGAACGCGTCTTGGCATCGAGAACAGGATTTATTGAGCGAATCTTCCCTTGGAATTCCTCACCTGGGTAAGCAATTGTTGTTACAACTATTTCCTGACCCTTTTTAATCCAACTTATGTCAGATTCATAAACATTGGCATATATCCAGCTTTCATTTTCCGGGATAATTAAAGACGTTTCTACCTGCCGCGTCTTAGTCAATTTCTCAACCTCAGATTCATCCATACCCAAAAGCCTCAGCTTGTATTTAGACTTCTCTACCACACTCTCAGCGCGTTTTACCGAGACAGGGCTAGAACCTTTGGTTATCTTCATCACCATCTCGAGTGCATTCAGATATTCCTCCTGAGCAACAACCAATTCAGGGTCATAGGCAACTTTACCAACTGTGCGGATTATTATATAAAGATGATGTTTTGTGGCAGGTACCATTCTGATACCCGCCAACTCGATAGCCCTGTCATTCAAATATAAAGAGCCTTCATCAGTTTCTTTTTCATATACTGGTATTAATTTCATATTACAGATAGGACAACTTCCTTCTTCATCAGCTTTAACCTCCGGATGCATAGAACACGTCCAGTATAAAATTTCCTTTCCTTTGTTCTGCGGTTCATCTTTTTCCTGATTAATATATTTTTCCGGATTTTTCATAAATTTTGTATCACAGCCAGGACAACAAAAATAATATTTTTTACCTTCGTATTCAACAACCGGTGATGACTCTGTTATCGTGAACTTATCACCAAGTACCGGGCAAATTGCCTCTTTATCGATATCACCTTCATCTACTTTGGTCTTCTCAGGTTTATTTGCCTGTATTTGCTCAATATATTTTTCAGGATTTGTCATGAATTCTGTATCACAACCAGGACAACAAAAATAATATTTTTTACCATTGTATTCAATAACTGGAGTCGATTCGGTTATCGTGAATTTGTCACCACGAACCGGACATATCGCTTCTTTACCAATAGCCAGTTCTGTTTTGGCTTCTTCATTGCTCTTAGCATAAGAAAATACTGAGACTATTGCAATTAGCAAAACCAACAAACCAATAAAGATTTTGGGCTTAACCATCATTTTTACCTCCTTCGTCCGCCTCAGGCGGATAAATACCTAAAAGCCTAAACGCCTAAATACCTAAATAATTCGTAATTCGTTTGTCGTTATCGACAACGCAACCTGTATCGTTAAGCATCAAGCGGTTACAGTCTATAAAACTGAGTACCTTAATAGAAATAGGACTCCCGGCTGTTATTATAAATCTATTCACCATTGATCAAATCCATTCCCACTGCTTCTTCTAAATCAGCAACCGCTATAAAAAGGTCAGCCTGGGCACGATAATAGTCTAATTCCGACTGAATAAGTATCTTTTCACTTGCCAGAAGACTTAAAAAATCAATTTGATTTGCTTCATATGCAGCAAGTGATGAATTTAAACTTGCTTCTGCCTGGGGTATTATAGAGTTTTGATAGAGCATCATTGTCCGTCTGTTCTTATCCACCATAACCGCTGCTTCTTTTACAGTCAAAAGCACGATATTCTCCATGTGTTGATAAAGTGCCTCAGCCATTTTTAGATTTGCATTCATCTCCCTCACCATATCATTCTGTTTAGCCCAAAACCATATAGGAACAGTAAGACCAAACATAAACTTTCGATCTGTGAAACTATAATCCATTTCCTGTTGAGTA
>SOIY01000272.1 GCA_004376785.1 Candidatus Stahliibacteriota bacterium
CATCTTTCATCTTTTATCTATTACTGGCAATACGGATTGACCATCAGGCAATATATAAGCCTTAAATTCCTCACCATAATTTTCCCTTATTTGATCAATACCATCATCTAAACTCTTAATGGGAATGAAATGCATCTGTGAGAGGATTTTTGATTCCAAATCAGAAAGTACGTACACTTTGTAGTCCTTTAGTATCTTTGCTGTTACAAAAGCGCGATGACCACCAATTTCAATCTTCTCTTCAGGATAACCCAAAAGTTCATCAAGCTTATTTTTAAGCATGTAGTTTAAAAACTTCTCATTCCCAAATCCTTGTTCACATTGAGCGATTAGTATAATAGCCCCCCCTTTTTTAACTGCATTTATTGCACTATTTATAGATTTGTGGCTAAAGAAAAATGTTTTATCCCTCGCATAAGCGCCTGGAGCAACAATTGCACAATCTGCCTTTCTGGAAATTTTTGAAATTCGTTTGGTTCTGAAAAATTCCACGCCATGTTCAAAGGCTAACACAGAATCCCCGCAAAAAATTTGTTCAGTCTCCTTTTCCGTAGTCTCTACAACATTCAACAGGTAATCAATGCCAAATAAACGCGATGCCTCATCCATTTCCTGAGAAATAATATTGTTTTGAGTCTGTCCAAAGGCTACATTATTACGCCTCAGTTTACAATGGTTTCTTCTTATGGTCTCATATGACGATATACCAGGCAAGATTGCTTTTCTCCCCCCTGAGAAACCAGCCAGGTAATGAAAATTAATCCTTCCCGTTGCAATAACAAAATCTGCATTCCTGACCCGTTTATTCACCTGTATTTCCAAATCAGTACTAGTCTTCCCTATAGAAATATGATTATTATGACAATCATGAAAGGAAAAAAGGAAATCTGAAACGAGACCTCCATAAAGTTGCTTATTCTCCTCATCAGTATGTTTCCTGTGGGTTCCCAATGCGACCATAAATTCAATATTTTTCTCATCAATACCTGCATCAATAATTTCTTCCGCCAAAAATTTCAAAATTTTAGAGTAGTTCACGATAGAACGTGTAATATCAGAAACAATAATGACTAAATCAGTCGGCTTATTTTTACGCAACAAATCAATTAAACGAGGTTTACCAATAGGGTTTAAAATACTATCTTTGAGAAGGTCATTTAAAGATTTAATTGAATTATTTGTAGGTTTTAATTCTCCCAATAAGTTTTTCCTCAAAATCTCAAAATTAATCAAATTTTCACCGTATTTCAACTTCATATTCTATTTTACCTAAATATGGGTATATGTCAATGACTGCCTATCTCATTATGTTGCCTCAGCTGTTGACATAGTAAGTCTTAGTCTTATATGTTACAATATAACATATAAGTTGTTTGATTTATCCCGTTTAGAAACTTATTTCTAACGGGATTTATCGGATATTTTTGAAATAAATATACACAAACATCACTTTTTTGTACGTGTTGACTTCCAAGGGAAAAAGAATATAATACCCAGATGATTAATCTAAAATTGCTAAAAGAAAATCCTGAGATTATTCGCCAGGCAGTAAGAAACCGCAGCGAGAATCTTGATCTGGACGAAATTATTGAATTAGATAAACAAAGACGCATTGGTATAACCAAAATCCAAAATCAAAAAAAAGAACGGAACGAAATATCGGAAAAAGTAGGTAAATTAAAACAACAGGGCAAAAATCCCCAAGAACTCATGCAAAAAGCAAGAGACCTTTCAAGCGCGATTAAGGATTTAGAAAAAAACCAAAGAGAAATTGAGGATAGATTTACTAAAGCAGTACAGTGGATACCGAATATTCCTCACGAATCTGTCCCTATTGGTAAAGGCAGTGAAGAAAATCAATTTATACGGGGACTAAAAAAGCCGCCCAAGACTGATTTCAATGTGCTAACACACTGGGAAATAGCAGAGGCATTGGATATTCTGGATATTAAAAGAGCACCAAAGATTTCCGGCTCGCGATTTATTTTGTATAAGGGGTTTGGTGCAAAACTTGAGCGGGCATTAATAAATTTCTTTCTGGACCTGCATACAAAAAAACACGGCTATATCGAAATTTTTCCTCCTGTTCTTAATCCAACCAATTGTCTCTACGGTACTGGACAACTGCCAAAGCTTGAAGACGATATGTATAAATGTCGTGATGATGACTTTTATCTATCCCCAACTGCAGAGGTACCATTAACCAATATACACCGTGATGAAATCATTCCAGAAAAAAAACTTCCGATCTGTTATGCAGCATACACACCTTGTTTCCGAAGAGAAGCTGGTTCGTATGGTAAAGACGTAAGGGGTATTAAAAGAGTTCACCAATTTAATAAGGTTGAACTGGTTAAATATACAAAGCCTGAAAATGGTTACAAAGATTTTGAGAAATTATTGTGTGATGCAGAAGAGGCAGTAAAATTGCTTGGTCTACCTTATCGAATTATGGCTTTGTGCACAGGTGATATGACATTTGCATCTTCAAAAACCTATGATATTGAAATATATGCTGTTGGAATGCAAGAATGGCTTGAGGTATCGTCTGTAAGCATTTATGAACAATATCAGGCAAGAAGGGCAAATATCCGTTATCGTAAACATGAAGGGGATGTTGATTTTGTGTACACAATGAATGGCTCTGGACTTGCCACACCAAGGGTATTCATCGCAATATTAGAAAATTATCAGACAAAGCATGGACAGATAAAAATCCCAGAAGTTTTAAGATCATATATGGATGATCAGGAGTTCATTGGATGAAGAAAAATAATCATATCGAGCAAATAATCAAAACCGGCGCAGTTTTATATGAAAAGAACTATCTTTATGCTACAAATGGTAATATCAGTATCAGAACAGATAAAAATATCTTTATTACAACAACAGGATTGTGTAAGGGTGAGCTTAAACCAAAAGATATACTGAAAGTGAATTTGAATGGAAAGGTGACAAAAGGGGCTCCATCGATTGAATTACATATGCATCTGGGTATATACAAATACAGAAAAAACGTAAATGCAGTTATCCTTGCCCATCCGTTCTTTACAAACCTGATCGGCATACAGCCCGGAGCATTAAACCTGGGTGCCCTGCCAAATATGGGAAAACACCTGAAGGACGTCGATTTTATCCCTAATATCAAACCAGGTACTCCACAACTCGCCAAGGCAGTGACTGCAGCGATCAAAAAAAATGACATTGTGGTTATCCATAGGTATGGCTGCGTGACAGTCGGCACTGATCTATATGATGCACGCTATAAACTCGAAAGATTAGAATATCTCGCAAAATTCTTAGTCTTTAAACAAATCATCTTTTGATTCATAATACATATCATGATTGAATACCTGAAAAACTGGCTTGTTCAGATTAACCAAAATTATGGTGTAAATCCAATAATCTTCGCTATTATATATTTTGCCAGTGTAATTCCATTTTGGTTCTCAATATACAAAATTATTGCCGGTTTGAAAAACAGAAATTTAAATCAGGTCAGAACCTTCGGTATAATCCTTGGTATAATAATCATTTTACCATTCACCTATGTCGCTTTATTTGGCCATAATCTACCATTCTGGTTTTGGATTGTAGCTGCTTGTGTAATCGGTTATAGTACCTACTCAACAATACATAGAATAAAATCAGCAAAATAACAACAAGTGGGGTCAAATCTCTACTTTGAACATAG
>SOIY01000132.1 GCA_004376785.1 Candidatus Stahliibacteriota bacterium
TTCGGGAAGATGTTAATGGACAATTTCAATTAACTGAACAGCTCAGCGCTATAAAGATAAAGTATTTGCTATATTTCTAAATGCTAACAATAAAATGCGCAAAATGTAAAAGCAAGATTTTTCGGTATGTAAAGATTGGTAAAGGCAGGATATTACACTGCTGGAAAAAAAGAATAATAAAAGACTATAGTATTCATGATGGCGACAAAATCAAATGCAAATGCGGCAACCTCATTGGCATTGACCAGAAAAAATGGATAAAAATGCGCCAGAGATCCTTTATATTTTCAGGAGCTAAAACGAAAAAATAGTGAATTCATCTGCCCTGTTGTCATTGCTCGCCCTGTTAAATAGAAACTATAAGAGAGGAATTAATCATTCTGTGGAAATTGTTATTTAACAGGGCGAGCAATAACAACTCGTAATGGCATTTTCTAACACTCATCTTTTTACTTGCTTTTTATTCTAAAATGGATATAATACCAGAATTAAAAAAGCATTATCTGCTTTTATTCAGTGTCAATTTTTTGCTTTTTGACAACAATAATATCAAGGAGGTTAAAAAGATGGATGATAAGATTATGGATTTTTTAAAGCAAAGATTAGGAGATAACGGCTATAGTAAGCTCATGAAGATCAATAATCCTAATCTGCATCAATTTATTGCAAAATATGTTGAACATTGCAATCCAGACAAGGTTTTTATTTGCACAGATGCGCCAGAGGACATTAAATATATCAGGGAGGCTGCAATTAGAAACGGCGAGGAGATAAAACTCGCTATTGAAGGTCATACAATACACTATGACAATTATTATGACCAGGCGAGGGATAAGGCGCATACATTGATTCTGGTCCCAAAAGGTGTTGACCTTGGTTCGACAATAAAGACCGGTGACAGGGATGAATGCCTCAAGGAAATTTATGAAATTATGAAGGATATAATGAAAGGAAAAGAATTATATGTGCGCTTTTTCTGTCTTGGTCCAACAAATTCTGAATTTTCGCAACCAGTTATCCAGCTTACTGACTCGGCTTATGTCGCGCATAGTGAGGACATACTTTATCGCATAGGTTTTGAGGAATTTGTAAGGCAGGGTCCAAATGCAAGATTTTTCAAGATTGTCCATTCTGCAGGTGAACTTGATGAACGTAATACGAGCAAGAATCTTGATAAGCGCCGCATATATATTGACCTTGAGGATAACATTGTCTACAGTGCAAATACACAATATGGTGGAAATACAATCGGACTTAAAAAACTATCCATGCGTCTGGCAATAAATCGCGGTTCTAAAGAAGGTTGGTTAACCGAACATATGTTGGTTATGGGCGTACATGGCCCAAATAATAGGGTTACTTATTTTACCGGAGCATTCCCTTCTTTATGCGGTAAAACATCTACTTCTATGCTCGATAACGAAACAATTGTAGGTGATGATATTGCATATCTGAGGAAAAAAGACGGTGAGGTTCGCGCAGTCAACGTGGAAAAGGGCGTGTTTGGAATAATCATGGGTATAAATTCAAAGGATGATCCTGGTATATGGAAGGCTTTACACACACCGACAGAAATAATCTTTTCAAATATCCTGATGACCCCGGAAAAAGGTGTTCATTGGATTGATAAGGACGGTGAAATACCGGCAAAAGGCATTAATTATTCAGGCGAATGGGAAATAGGTAAAAAGGATAAAGATGGTAAAGAAATCACGGTTTCACACAGAAATGCACGCTTTACCATTTCTCTGGAAAATTTCGATAACCTTGATCCAACACTCCATGATTCAAAGGGCGTTGTGGTTAGCGGTATGGTGTATGGTGGAAGGGATTCAGATACCTGGGTTCCAATTGAGGAATCATTTGATTGGGCACATGGTATAATTACCAAGGGCGCTTCCCTTGAATCTGAAACCACAGCAGCAACATTAGGTCAGGAAGGCGTAAGAAAATTTAACCTGATGTCAAATCTCGATTTTCTGTCTATCCCCTTGGGCAAATACATCCAGGCAAATCTCGATTTTGCTAAGGGGTTGGAAAAAGCGCCACTTATTTTCGGGGTTAATTACTTTTTAAAGGGTAAGGATAGAAACTTCTTGAATGCAAAGACCGATAAGAAGATCTGGTATAAGTGGGCTGAACTGCGGGCAAATGGTGATGTTGGTGCTATTGATACGCCAACCGGTCGTATCCCTAAATATGAGGATCTCAAGCGTTTATTCAAAGAAGTACTCAACAAAGACTATACTGAAGAAGATTACAAAAAGCAATTTACGATCCGAATCCCTGAAAGTCTGGCAAAGATTGAACGTATTAAAAAGGTCTATGAAACCCAGGTTTCAGATACACCAAAGGTCCTGTTTGACACACTGGAAGCACAGCGGCAAAGACTCGTTGAAACCCAGAAAAAATACGGTGATTATATAACACCTGATAAATTGGTGTAAGAAAAAAATCTTTCCCCCTCCCTAATCCTCCCCCTATCTAAGGGGGAGGATTCTTTTTTGACCTTTATTATTTCTTTAAACCCACCTCTCTCTTATCCTTCTTATATATTGACAGGCAAATAAATTATATTATAATGTAAATAATTGAGAACGATTTTAATCAGATTTATTGGGCTATTTTAACGCAGACTCACAATGATGATTATTAAAAAAACAACGGAGGATAGATGAAAATTGGTTTTCTTCAGTTTAATCCAGTCTTCGGTGACAAAAACAAAAACTTTGCCACCGTAGAAAAGCTATTAAGAGATGTTGACGCTGATATCATTGTCCTGCCTGAATTGTTCAGTACAGGATACACATTTCTGGACAAAGAAGAAGTGACAAAACTGGCTGAACCAGGTGATCGAGGTAAAACAAGTAATTTCATTCTCTCACTGGCAAAGGAAAAAAATTGTTGCTTTGCGTATGGATTTGCTGAAAAGGACAATCAACTTTTTTATGATTCCATGGCATTGATATCACCTGACGGGTTAATTGGAGTATATCGTAAAGCTCATCTTTTTTTTGAAGAGAAGAAGTTTTTTCAACCTGGAGACACAGGTTTTCATATATTTGAATACAAAAATGTCAAACTGGGAATGTTAATATGTTTTGACTGGATCTATCCTGAGGCAATGAGAACACTCAGTATTAAAGGAGCACAAATTATTCTCCATCCAGCAAATCTGGTTACGCCTTATTGCCCGGATGCAATGATAACGCGAGCGATTGAAAATCGCGTTTTTATAATATTAGCTAATCGTTGTGGTGAAGAGAAAAGAGATGGAAAAAACAATAAATTTATTGGTCAGAGTGAAGTAGTTTCACCACAAGGAGAAATCCTGATCAGGGTCGGGCAAGAAGAATGTGTAAAGATTGTAGACATTGACCCCTCTTTAGCATTAAACAAAAAATTTAACCAGTATAATGACCTGCTTAAAGACCGCAGAGAGAATTTATATTTCAGATAGAATATCTGTATGAATCTGCCTCCATCTGTGTAATTTAAGGCATTGGAATTTGAATAATTCCAATGCCTTAAATTAAATCTTTAGCTAATTTGATTGAGTTCTCAAGTATATAATCCTGAATATCTATATTTGTGTGATACCCTGATGTTTTGGTTGTACGCTGTCTAATAACAATAACATCAACCTCTGCTGTCTTTTTACGTTCGATTACGAGCTTTTCCA
>SOIY01000107.1 GCA_004376785.1 Candidatus Stahliibacteriota bacterium
GGCAGGCTGGTAAAAGATTTTTCTCGCCTTACGCTCGACGCCCAACACCCTACGCTTTTATCCTGGGACGGTTCAGACAACAACGGCCGTGAGGTTGCAAGTGGAATATATTTCATAAGTCTGGACATAGATGATTATAAGCAAATAAAAAAGGTGGTGCTTCTGAAATGATTTTATTGCTATTCATTTTTACTATAGATCCAAGATACCATACCCTGGATGAAGTTGCATATGAACTCGATTCTATTGCAAATAATTTTTCCAGTATTACACTTCTTGATACAATAGGATATTCTACCTGTGATTCCTTACCAATCTTTGCACTGAAGATCTCTGATAATGCTGATGTAGAAGAAGATGAACCTGAAGTTCTCTATATTGCCTGCCACCATGCTGAGGAAATCCTCGGTATTGAGGTCTGCATGTACATGATCAATGATTTAATCAGTAAATATCATATTGATTCAACAATCACTTACTTGGTTGATAATCGAGAAATATGGTTTGTCCCTTTGTTGAATCCAGAAGGACATAGTATTGTTATGGAATTAATTGACACCACCTGGCGAAAAAATAAAAGAGATAATAACAATAATGGAATATTTGATTTAGACTATGATGGTGTTGATCCAAATAGAAATTATGATTTCTACTGGTCAAAAGGAGGAAGTTCTGATCCCTCTTCAGAATATTACCGCGGTCCCGCACCTTTTTCGGATAATGAAGCAATGGCAATACGCGATTTGTGTAGGGCACATGACTTTGTATTTTGCAACACATACCACTCAGCCCGGACTGGACTTGGCGAGGTTGTCTATTTCCCCTGGCGGGCAGGCGAATATTTTTCACCCGATTTTTATATTATACGAGGCATTGCTGATACTTTGTCAAAACTTATAATTAATGACCAGGGAAATGGACACTATATGGCACTTCCGGGTTACGGAGTGGATGGAAGGGCGCGAAATTGGCTATATGGTGTTAAAGGCATATTTAGTTATTGTATAGAAATAAGTACTACGTGTATACAGCCAGGGTGGATGGTTGATGATATTTGTCAGCGTAATCTTGTTGGTGCCTACTATCTTTTAGAAAGAGTATCTACAGGCGGTATAACCGGATGTATATATGATTCTCTAACTGGTGAGCCATTAAGTGCGGAAGTGATTATCAATGAACATTATGACCCTAATTTACCACCAAGACAGAGTGATTCAGATTTCGGCCGCTTTTTAAGAATTCTTAAAGCAGGGGTTTTTAATATAGAAATACATAAGAGTGGGTATGAATCAAAATTTTATCAGAATGTTGAAGTAGGACAAAATACATTGACTGAATTGAATGTACAACTAAAAAGGATGGGAGGTACATTCATAATGGAAAACAATGATACGGCAATTTCTATAAATCCAAATCCTGTCAGAGGTACGGTTGCCATACAATTAACAAACCCATTATACTTTACTTCTTTGAAAATGTATGACATTATCGGCAGATTACTGAAAAATTTTGACACCACAACAAATGAAATTGTTTGGCACTGTACTGATGAGCTAAATAGAAAAATATCAAACGGTATTTATTTGTTAGTTGGAGAAACTAACGAACAGGTATTAATAATAAAAAAAGTGGTTGTTCTTAACTAACCCAAAACTCTCGTTAAAGTTAATATACAGACTATCATCCATAATATAAGACAAATTTGTAAAGGTAAATCAGTAATTAAAATCTTCTCAGGAATATCAGCTTCATGTTTTCTATAAGTAAGATAGAGATAGCGGAAAATACCATAAATAACAAATGGCACTGTAAAAATTAGATTTCTTGTATGAAATTTAGATACTGTTTCAGGTGCCAGGGTATAAAGACAATAAGATACAATGCAAGCCGAAGTAACGATTGCAATCATTTGATTTAGTAGATCGATCGAGTAATGGGAAAGAATTTTGCGGTGCTTCATAGCATCTTTGCCAAGTATAACAATTTCTGTTCTTCGCTTTGATACTACTAAAAAAAGTGCTAATAGTAAAGTGCACAAGAGAAGCCAGGAGGATATTTCCACACGAATTGCTGCAGCTCCGGCAATTGCCCTTAGAACATAACCTATAGCTACAAACAGAACGTCAAGGATAACAATCTGTTTTACCTTCAAAGAGTATAAAATCATCATCCCCGAATAGATTAAACAAGTATAAAAAAATGGATTATTTACGAGGCAAGCAAGAAGAAGTGAAATAATTATCAAAAGAATCGAAATTATCCAGGCAGTTTTTCTTTTTATCCTTCCGGCAGCAATTGGCCTCTTCGATTTCACAGGATGTAGCTTGTCCTCTTCATAATCGAAAATGTCATTCAGTATATAGATACCACTGCTTAGAATAGAAAATATAAAAAATGCGAAGATACTTGTTATAATACTTTCGGTATAATAAAACTGTCGGCTGAAAATTAGACCGGCAAAGAGAAATACATTTTTAATCCATTGTTGAGGCCTTAGTAATCTAAGATAATCAATCAATACAACTTCCTCTCGTGGTTCATTAGAGTCATTAGTGTAGAATAAGTATTCGCCTGCTCCGTAGCAATAGCGTACGGGGTGTAAATTCGTGTAAAATAAAGATTCGTGTCCCTAAAAGTCTGTAGCGCCTGTAAACGCAAAATTTCTTACCTTAATTGATGGAACTATTATTCCTGAACCAAATCTACTGCCGTAACCAGGTTCTGATGCTACCAGAATACTCTTTTTGGAAATATCATCAAGCCGATTAAAACATCCAATAATATTCTCTGTAAATCTCAAGTTCTTTATGCCTCTTTTTATCTTACCCTTCTCAATGAGAAATGTTCCATCCCTTGTCATACCGGTAAATGTCAGTTTACGGGGATCTATAACATTAGTATAATGAAATCTTGTAACCAGAATTCCTTTATCAGTTTCACTAATCATTTTTTCAATACTTTTACTACCGCCTTTCATCGTCAGGTGCAATGGAATTGGACCAAAAGGATTTGGTGCTAATAAGGCGTGACCAGTAGATTTCTTCTTAGCCTTTGATGCCGTCAAGGAATCATAAACAAGATTTTTGGCAATACCTTTGTCCACAAGGACAAGCTTCTTCTTAGGCAGACCTTCAAAATCAAAAGGGAAAGCAAACCCTGTTTTCTTATAAGGATCATCAACGATTGTTATCCGTTCATCAACAATCTTCGAACCAAGCTTCCCAGTCAAATAAGATCTACCCTCTTCAAATAATTTACCATTAAATGCAAAATCACCAAAAAATTCTAAAAATTCACTTGCTGCAAGAGGTTCAAAAATTGTTGTGTATTGACCAGGAGTAATTGTTATAGGGTTTGCAGACATAAGAGCTTTATCTGCTGCAATCTTAGCAAGGGATTTGAAATTCATATCATCAACATCCCTTATTCCTGATTGTACATAACCTGTTGAATTTTCTCCAGACATAACAATATTACAAAAAACGTCGTCGCATATTGCGTATGCAAATGTCCCTAAAGAATTACTTATGCAGATCTCAGCTAAACCATTTGAAACCGAACCAAAGCTAGTAAGTGAATATTTTTTTGCAATATCAACAATTTCGGCGACTGCGTTTGCTCTTTCAATATTGGAAAATTGTGCCGTTTTCTTAACAAAAGTCTTTATGTCACGATATTCTTTCTTTTTTACACATGGGAAAGAAATAAAGTCACGATTTTCGTGTTGAAACTTTGCAATCTCTTCTGCCCATTTTACTGTTTCTTTTATTTTTTTGGGGGCGAGCGAGTTTGTTGAAGCAGAACCTATTTTTTTTCCAAATACTACCCTTATTGAAATAGTACTATTTGATTCATTGACATTCTGGTGAATGTAGTTATTCGCAAATCTTGTTAATGCCTGGGTTTGGTTGAAAATAACCACTTCGGTTTGGTCAGCCTTAGTATGCTTCAAAGCAATATTAACAATTTTTTTTGCTTCTTTTTTGCCAATCATATAGCTCCTTTTTGATTATTTTATCCAAAAAACTGCTGAAGTCAACCTATTATCTATGCTCTATACCTTATCTATTCTGTCTGTTTTTTTCAAAAATAAAAATATTCCAGGAATCAAAAGTAAAGCAACAAATGAATACCCGGCAATCTTAAATACTCCGGGAAAAGTGTCATATATCAAGCCACCAATTATTGGACCAACAACTGAACCTAAATTAGTCATCATATTCAAGGTCCCAATATTTGAACCAACTTCTGTATTAATACTCGTAGCATAGGCACGGGAAATAGGTATGAATGAACTTATCGACATTCTCATGATAAAGTATAAAATAACAAATAGTATGAAAAAAGATGCGAAAGGAAGACACAATGCGGTTAGCAAACAGGGAATAATCACAATCCACAGTGATTTTTTGACTCCAATAAGATCCGCAAGGTGAGAAGAACCGTACATTGCAAGCATGGTTATTATATCAAGGCAGAAGAGTAAAATTGCAATACCCAATAGCGTAATATTGTAGTGTTCATTTAAATAAATGAATGAAATCGGCGCCAATGCTAACAGCGCACCAAAGACAAAACTCAGTAAAAATATTGAATAGCGTGGTTTGCTCTTTTTCTTTTTTGTTTCAAATTTTTTGGACTCGGGTACGAATAATACTTCAATAAAACCAATAAATAAAATTACACCCCCCACAAGGAAAACTACTCTGAATGAACTTAACTCCTCCAATCCAATATTTGCGGTAATTAAGAGAACCAAACTTAAAATGACCCGACTCAATAAAGCACCAATCCTGCCGAATATTTGATATAATGAAAGTGCCCTTGTCTTATAACCCTTTTCTGCCTCTTCAGCAACCATTATCTGTGTAGCCGGCCACATCAACCCTGAGCATACACCCTGGCAAAATCTTAAAAAAAGGAGTCCGCAATAACTGTTTACAAAAAAGTAAGTAAAGGCAATTATAAAAACGCAAAAGAACCCTATCTTGACATATATCTTCCTTTTACCACTTCTGTCTATGTTTTTACCAATAATGTATGCAGTTATTGCCCTTGCAAGCATAAAACCTGAGGTCAGAAGTCCAACCTCAAGTCCAGTTGCTCCTACACGGCGGGCAAAGATAGGAAGAATGGGCCTAAAAAGTCCATGCCCGAGCATCCCTGCTCCGGCAATACCATAAAGAACTAAAAGAGGCTTTTTGAGTAGACTATGCCTGCGCATTTGATTTTAGGATTTTGTAAATCACGAACAATGGAGAGTTATCTCACAAAACAGGCTCGATTCATCCACTTCTACTATCTTGGTAGCAACATTAAATTCTGCAGTCAATGACAAAAATTGATGGGGTCGAACTGCTGTTCCTTTGAAACCATCTTTGCATACAATAACGCCATTCCCGGTCTTTTTACTATCAATTTTCCCAAGGAGTCCGGCATCTGCCTGCAAGTAAAACCATTCCAGTCGAACATCCCAAAATTTATCCGAATAGCTTGAGAAAAGAACCGTACCGCCGGGCTTAGTAACGCGAATACTTTCACGGATCAAGTCCTTATGATTGACGTGAAATGCTGAAATACCGTTTTGAATACAAATGACCCGGTCAAAAACCCTATCTCCGAATGCGAGCTGAACCGCATTCATATTTAATAAAAGGCAATTTGACATATCTCGCAGCATTTTTTGTCCGAGAAACAAACTAGCGGGAGAAGTATCAATTCCAATAACCAACCCGGCTTTTTGGGCGAGTTGACCGAGTATTCGACCATAACCACATCCCAGTTCAAGTATCTTGTCCCCTGGATGGATTTTCTGTAAAACATGATTTACCTCTGCTTCTAAATACTGTTGAACCCGCAAAGGCGCGATTTCATAGCACTGCCTCAGCCGTTTGGCAGAAAGTTTATCTTTGTAATAACTACTCACAACTAAGATATTGTTTGAAAATCCGCTGTGATAATACCAACTAATGGATGGATCTGCTCAACGTGAACATTAGCACCTATCTCTTTCAGACACTCGATCAAATATTCTGCTTTTGAAGGTAAATCTGTATCTCCAGCATCATAATAGATCTCGGCAAATTTATCACGATGCTTACCCGGATCCTCAAAAAACATAATATCACCAATCACCATACGGCCAGGTCTGTGTAACAGGTTAGCTAAAGTATTCAAACTTTCTTTCTTGAACGAATCAGGAAGATGATGTAGTGAATAAACAACAAGGATTTTTGTAATACCATATGTAGTAAGATTAAGTTCTGCACAAGGTTCTTCAAATGCTCCGTATGCAAAGATTACATTATCCACATTCTCTTGAGCAGCCTTTACATGGGCTCGCTCTAAACTTTTCTTACTAATATCAATACCAATCACCTGACGACAGATATGAGCAGCAGCAATAGCCTTATCACCAGTACCTGTCCCGACATCAAGTAACACATCTTCGCTTTTCAATTCCAATCGTTCAAAAGCTATTTTGCCAGTGATTTGCGGGATATTTTTATCTGATCCTACAATATGTTCTCCTGTAGTATTCTTTGCAGAAACCGAATCGTCAAATAATCGAGCGATGCGTGTCTTCTCATACTCCTTCATATATCATCCTGCTATTACAATAGCCATCAGTAGCGTATTCAATATCTCGTTTATATCCGAACAAGTTCGTATATACTACCAAAATCACTAACCATTAAACTATTTTATCCACCTATACCACAATGTCAATGATTTTAAATTATTTTAACTGCAAGATGGTACGTAAATGTCAAAACGTCAAGGTCCAGATATCGAATTTATTGAGATGCCATAGGTATTGCACTCTACAAGATGTGCAAGATAAAAATGTCTTTATTCTTTCCATCTCAGCACAAAGCTGTATAAGACATAGTACTCTAAAGCCAACGCAGGGAATCCCAGATATCCCAATAATGGCATTTCAAAAATTTTAGGTTCAGCTGCATAAGGCACCTGATACACCCACTTCGCGACTGCCCAATAGTTCCAAAACTCCCACAAAAATCCACAAATGAGACCCCCAACAAGAAGACACAGAAAATTCTGAAAGTTACCAGCCTGCCATTCCTTAAAAATCGACTTCCGCCCTTTTATGCAGTTAACAGGATCTAATAGCAAAATAAAACCGACCCATAGGGGAATACCAAGGTAACTTGCTATTCTATGAGGAATGATAAGAAAAGAGAGCAGACATCCAGCTCCTACCATGATTAAAGTATATAATACACTTTTTGGAATCTCAAATTTCTGTGTTCTTAGCTTAAATGCCCCAATACATTCAAGTAAATCTGATGTCTCAAATATTCCCGGCCCTATGGTGGCAAATGCCCATGTCATACCAATTGCTGTTATCCAGACTGCTGGCAGTCCCTCATAACGCCAGTTTTTGAGGAATAAATTAAAGAATTCAAACATATACCAGAACCCAGCAGAGAGTAGAATCATAATTAAAAAGGTTCTACCACGCCTGGTTATCCAGGATTCCTTTTTAATCCTGAATACAATTGAATCTATAAGTAATATGTATCCAGTCCAGACAAACGGTGTGAAGAAAATCTTTACCCACTTAACTCCTGCAAATAATAGAATTTCAGAAACTACAATTATCAGCAATCCTATGTAAAAGTAAAATTTCATCTTAACTTTTTTTAATCATTGTAAATAGCAGAATCTTGAAGATAAAAGCCACACGTTCCTTAGTGTCGTAGGACAATTCTAAATGTCGTTCCTATACCCTTTTTACTCTCTACTATTATTTTCGCCTTATGTTCCTTTAATATGTTGTGGGCAATATAAAGGCCGAGCCCTGTACCACCTTTTTTTGTCGTGAAGTATGGCGTGAATATTTTATCTATCTCATCTTTATCCATACCTGGTCCATTGTCTGATATTACCATTATAATCTCTTTATTCTCTCGGAATAAATCAATATCAAGGTTTCTTGGCTTTTTAGAAACTAAAGACAACGCCTCAATTGCATTAAGCAGAATATTCAAAATTGCACGTTTGAAATCCTCTAAATTTCCAATTAATTTAATACCTTTTTTTATATTTTCTTTTAATATTATTTTTTTATGTTTTGCCTGTTCTCGTATTATATCTAATGTATCCTTGATTAAAACAGACAAATTGAATTCATTCTTTTCTTTTATTCTTGGTCGTGCAAGGCTTAAAAAATCATTCAGTATTTTATTGAGTGATTCAATCTCTTTTTTTACGGTCGTTGTTAGACGAGTGTATTCCTTATTATCAGAAGGAAATTCCTTTATTAACCTTTGTGTTGCAATGGAAAGTCCGTTTAAAGGATTCTTTATTTCATGGGCAAAATTGGCAACAAGATTACCCAAAAACTTTAATCTCTCTGCCTCTTCCCTCTCTCTTTCAAATTCCCTTATCTTCGTTACATCACGAAGTACAGAAATGACTCCGCTTATTCTATTCTTCTCGTCAAGCAATGGATATGTAAAATATTGAATGTTCTTGCCAAATATAAATTTTTCATCAACAATTTTCGCGCCTTCTTGTAAAACCTTATGTACATCAAACGAATCATCCTTAAATAATGAAAAATAATTATGGCTCAAAAGCATTTTTTCCTCATAAGAAGACATGCTGGAAAAAGTCTTATTTATTCCGGTAATTATACCTTTACTATTTACTGTCAGTACGCCATCTTCGAGCGCACCAAGGGTTTTATTAAAAAGTTCTTTTAAACCAACATAGGATTGATATTTCATGAACAAGAAAAAGAAAACAAAACCTGCTCCGAAAAGAATTACAAATAGAAGTATTAGTTGTCTTTCTGTTTCCCTTCTGTGATGATAATAACTATCAAGACTAATCCCTATTCTGAATAAACCTAAACTCTGTCCCTCTACAATAAATGGCCTAATTAATTCAAGGATATTTTCATTTTCGAATTCTGCTATTCTACTTGCTTCTATATTTTGTTCGCTCACGCTAATCAGTGTAGAATCATCTTCAATCCTCGTGATGGTATGAATATTGGGCGTAGCAAAAATTATTCCTTTTTTATCCTGCAATACAAGATATTTTACCATAGGATTTACTGATATTTGATTTATAATCTTGTTGATACCAAATTCCTGTCTGAATCGTTGAATCTCCTCAGCAGACATTTCAATCTGATAGACCCAATTCTTAATTCTATAAAGAAATCGTATATGTTTTTTATGGCCAATAGTGAAGTATTCAAAAAATACCGCCTCTTTTCTCTTAAATATATTATCTAAAATCTCTAATGAATGGCCTGAAGTAACAATAGTTTTTTTTGTTTTTGTATCAAAGAGTACAATTGAATTAATATTAAAACTCTGTCTTATCTTTTCAAAAACATTCTCATCTAAATCTACAGTCTCAAGATAATTACAGATATTGATTAACTTCTCAATTATTTCATCTTCATATTTACCTTCAGCAAAGATTGAGTTTTCCTGGGTTGATGCAACAATCGATAAAAATGAACGCGCCTCCTCCTTTATAAAATCCATCATAATCCGTCGGCTGTTTACTATACCAAAAGTCAGAAAGATTCCGAGAATAACCAGTAGTATAACGGCTAATAAAAAATACCTCCTTGGTCTCATAACAATCCTTCACCTATTACAGCGGCGTGAAAGTTAATCCTCTCAAAATCACTTATTAAATCCACATGTATTGTACTCGTTTCAAGGCTCTCTTTCAATCCCCTTCTTAATCTATCGAGATGAAATTCATTAAATTGCTTTGCCATCTTATAACCGAGTTCTTTTCGCTTTGCTGCCTCTTTTGCTAAATTTTTATCCCTTGTTGTAAGTGCATCAATGCTGGTTCTTAAAGTAGTAAGGACAAACTCGTGATATTTTTGGATTTGGGCAAAACCCTCTTTTGAAAAGACAAAACCAGTATCTATCTGCTTCTTGGCATAGGTCATGAGATTCTTGGAAATAACATCTCCGATATTTTCAATTTCATTCACGGCATTAAGCAAGGCACTGTGTAAACTGGATAATTTGCTATTCATTTCTCCTTCATTGATTTTCGTGAGATATGGAGTAATTGTCTCTTCAAAAGCATCTACATCGTCATCCGTTTTAATAATCTCTTTTCTTAAGTCATTGTCTCTATGCTGAAAAACTTTTATAGAATCCTCCAGCATTTTAATCGTAATGTCTGCCATATATAAAATTTCGCGGGTTGCCTGGCCAAGGGCAATTGCCGGCGCAGAAAGGAATGCAGGATCAAGCCGATGCATCCTTAAACGCTCTTTGTCTGCCTCTTTCACAATAGATTTCAAAAATTTGGCAAAAGGATATATCAAGGGCAGGAATATAACTACAGTGAATATATTGAAGAATGAATGAAAATTAGCAATCTGACGTGGAATATCGCCACCAATAAAATTCATAACTGCCGGGATAAATTTTATCAGGGGAAACAATATGGCAATTACAATCGAATTGAATAGCAAATGGGCAAACGCTACCCTGCGGCCTTCAATTGTATTCGCCGAAATAAGAGCGGATAATGTAGTCCCAAGATTTGCGCCCAATATTAGAGGAATCGCCTGGGGAAATTCTATGAGCGAATCAAATGAGAGGATCAATACAATACCAATTGTTGCGGCACTTGAACGTAATAGAAATGCAAGAAATGCACCAATAATAATGCCCAAAACCGGATAATTTGCAAGACTAATAATTGCAGCATTAAAATCAGGAAGATATCTAAGATTTGAAGTAGCTATTGACATTAACCTTAATGAGAAAAACAAAAGACCTAAGCCGAATATTGCCTGGCCAATGTTTCTAAGTTTAGGAAACAGATGCATTAAGAAAAATCCAACGCCAACAATTAAGATAGCATAATCCAGGAGTTTAAAGGCAAGAATTTGAACTGTTATTGTTGTACCTATATTAATACCCATAAGCACACCAAGCGCCTGTTCCAGTAGAATAATCCCACTTGATGCAAACCTTACAAGCAGAATAGAACTTGCCGTGCTTGAACCGAAGATGACTGTAACAATTATTCCAACGAGTACTGCCATAAACCGATTCTTAGTCAAGTTAAACAGAAGATCGCGCATCTTTGCACCAGCAGCACGAATAAGCCCTTTGCTGCCATAATTTAATCCGAATATAAATATTCCGAGTCCTCCAAACAGAGTAAATATAAGAAAAAGCAACCAGTTCTTCTGTAAGGCAATCTCTTTAAAGATTAAACTCTCTCCTTGTGCCTCAGCAAGTATATAATAATTACCTTTTGATTTTCCGAACGTTAATTCTGTCATTGCATAACCATCATGATCAGTTTTAACTTGCTCCTGACTTAGTTTGGCAAACTTGTTTGTAATAATATTTTCTTTGGGTTCTTCTAAAATAGAAAATTCTACTTTGATATTTGACTGCGGATTACCAAAATTATCAACAAACCTGATTACTATTGGTTTTTTTAGGGTTTTCTCAACTGTTCCTACTTGAACATCACCTGAAATATCATTACCCAATGGATCCTGGGCTTTTATCAATGTGCTGAATGTAAGAAAAATGAGTAGTAATGTGCTGCTCACATCTTATGATAATCAATAAATTAAAGAAAGTCAAGGATTAATAAGTTAAATGTTAAAATGAAAAGTAGAAATGAAAGAAAGAAGTGGG
>SOIY01000068.1 GCA_004376785.1 Candidatus Stahliibacteriota bacterium
GAAATATAATGAGATTGCCACACCCCGACCATTACAATTCTTAATGGTTGGGGTTCGCAATGACAAAAAGGGATTTGGGCAACACGCCCTTTATATCGATCTGAAGATATCTTCTACTTCTTTTTCATTTATGGGGCCGATTGCGGCGATTGTATATTTTTTTGGATTGAGGTATTCAGTAATTAATTCATTTATTTGTTTTTTATTAATGGTGCGGATTCTTTTAATTATATCATCAATAGAATTAATCTTTTTTAAATAGGACATCTCCCTGCCAAGACGTAGCATACGGTTAGTTGAGCTTTCAAGACTCAATAACAGATTACCTGACAGATATGTCTTAGCCAGTTCAATCTCGTCTTTGCTAAAACCATTTTTATGTATTTCATGGAAAATAATTTTTAGCTGTTTGGCAACCCTTTTAAGATTATTTTTATCGCAGACAAAATAGAAACCCGATATACCACAATCGCTATATAAATCAATGAATGATTGAACATTATAAACGAGTCCCTCTTTTTCTCTCAATCCCTGAAATAGACGCGATGACATGCCGCCGCCAAATGCAGTGTTCAATATTGAAAATTGATACCGTAAAGGAGATGTATATTCAAAACCCGGGATGCCAAAAACAAGGTGAACCTGGGATATTTCATTTTTCCTCTGAACAATGAGTTTACTGCAGTGACCTTCAGGTTTTGTCCGCTTTACCGGATTCGCATCGAGATGTCCAAACCTTTCTTCGGTTAATTTTAGGACTTCTTTACTGTCAAAATTACCACTGACAGCTACTACTATTTCTTTTTTCAATAATTCACGATAATGAGCCTTTGTTTTTTTTGCATCAATTTTTTCTACAGATTCCTTGGTGCCTGCTATAGGTAACCCCATTGAATGATTCTGAAACAATGCTTTAAAAAATAGATCAAAGACGTAATCTCCTGGAGCTTCGTTATTCGATTTTATCTCTTCAAGGATGACAGATTTTTCTTTAGCCATTTCTTTATTGGCAATTTTAGATTCCAGAAGTAATTCGGCAATTAGATTGAATACACGAGTCAAATGTTCGGATAAAAATTTTGTTAGGATTATTAAATTTTCTTTTGTGGTGTAGGCATCGAACGAACCCCCTAATCCTTCAATAAGCTTCACAATATCAAGTGAGGATTTTCGAGAAGTACCTTTAAACAACATATGTTCTATGAGATGCATAATACCATTATCTTGAGGGGGTTCATCCCGGGAGCCGCAATTAATAAAAAAGCCCAGAGAAAATGAATAAAATTTGGGCATTTTTTCGGCAACAAAAGATATGGTAGGGGTTATTCTTTCCTGAATTATTTTATTCTTTACGGATGAGATTTATCCTCCCCTGGTTGTCAATCTCCAGGACTTTTACGGTAATTTCATCACCAACCTTGACTATATCTTCGACTTTATTCACGCGTTGGCGTGAAAGTTTAGAGATGTGGACCAATCCGTCTTTACCTGGCAGGATTTCCACAAATGCACCAAAATTTGTTATTCTTTTTACCTTACCAATATAAGTTTTACCAACTTCTGCCTCTTGCACAATAGATTGAACTATGTTCTGCGCCTGCTCGACATTGTGGGTATCAATGCCTGAAATAGTGACTTTGCCGTCATCGTCAATATCAACCGTAACATCTAAATCAGCAATTATTTTTCTAATAGTTTTACCACCAGGACCAATCACTTCACCGATTTTGGCTTTTGGTACTGCGAAGACAATATTCTTGGGCGCATATTGGGAGATTTCGCTCCTTGGTAATTTAATGGTACTATTCATAAATTCCAATATTTTCATACGAGCTTCCTTAGCATAATCTAATCCCTGGGCAAGTATGTCTAAATTCACACCTCTGATCTTCAGATCAAGTTGTATTACAGTAATGCCATTCGTGGTTCCCGCAATTTTGAAATCCATGTCGCCATAATGGTCTTCAGTACCTGCAATATCGGTTAAAAGTTCAAATTGATTATCCTCTTTTACTAATCCTATAGAAATACCAGCTACTGCAGTTTTTATTGGAACACCTGCGTCCATAAGCGACAGGGAAGATCCGCATACAGCCGCCATTGATGAGGAACCATTTGATTCAAGAATGTTTGAAACGACTCTGATAGTGTAGGGAAAAGACTCATTATTCGGCAGGACAGGGATAATTGCTCGTTCTGCCAGTGCTCCATGACCAATCTCCCTGCGGCCTACTCCCCGAAGTGGCCTGACATCACCGACTGAAAAAGGTGGAAAATTGTAATGAAGCATAAATGATTTAGATTCCTCTCCATAAATTGCATCTATTCTTTGTTCATCGCTTGCAGTACCGAGTGTTGTAACTGCAAGACTTTGTGTTTGTCCCCTGGTGAAGATAGCCGATCCATGGGTTCTTGGTAATATGCCGATTTCACAGGAGACAGGTCTGATTTCCTTTAGGGAGCGGCCATCAATTCTCTTTTTTTCTAAAAGCACCTGTTCACGCATTTTTTTCCTGAGTATATTGTCAACAACCCATCTGACTTTCTTTTCGATATTTTCATCCTTTTCTTGCATCTTTTCTGCAGTTGATTTAATGAGCTCGTATATTGCTTGCTCTCGTGCCTTCATTTCTTTGAAATTGTAAACCTGATTAATATCATCACCCAGGGCTTGTCTGATTTCATTAAATAATGTTTCATCAACAAATGGAATATTGAATTCTATTTTTCTCTTACCAACTTTTTCTCTGATTTCTTCTTCCATTTCAATTATCCGCACGATTTCGGATTGGGCAAATTTTATTGCGCCAGTGACTTCTTGCTCTGATATTTCCTTTGCGCTGCCTTCAATCATTACTACTGAATCTTTTGTTCCAGTAATAATCAGATTGAGTTTACAAGTTTCTTGCTGACTCACTCCTGGATTAATAATGTATTCGCTGTTTCGCAAACCAACTTTTACAGCAGCTACTGGTGTATTAAAAGGCAGATCTGAAATTAATAATGCAGTTGCAGCCCCGACAATACCGAGTGTATCTGCTTCATGTTCGATATCTGATGATAATAGATGGGCAATGATCTGTATTCCATTCCTGAAATTTTCCGGAAACAAAGGTCGTAAAGGGCGGTCAATAAGTCTGGAAGTCAGGATTTCGTTTTCTGAAGGCCTTCCTTCACGTTTAAAAAAACCACCGGGTATCTTGCCGGCGGCAAAGAGAAGTTCGCGATAATCAACTGTTAGGGGTAGGAAATCAACATTTTCATCAGCATCTGGTTTATAGGTTACGCAAACCAGTAGAACCGTATCACCATAAGAGATAACACATTCTCCGGCTGCTTGTTTTGCAAGCCGACCTGTTTCAATTCTTAATTTTTTATCGCCGAGAGTTATTTCTGTAGAATACAAGCTAACCCCTTAATTTCAGGGAATCAACAATTTTTAAATATTTTGTTCTATCTTTTTTCATCAAATAATTGAGATGGCGTCGGCGATCATTCACCATCTTAATTAAACCCTGCCTTGAGTGTTTATCCTTAGGAAATTGCTTCAGATGCTCAGTAAGAATTTTAATACGCTCTGTAAGAACTGCAATCTGCACTTCAGGCGAGCCAGTATCTTTATCATGCCTTTTATAACTCTGCATAATATCTT
>SOIY01000301.1 GCA_004376785.1 Candidatus Stahliibacteriota bacterium
TTTCTTTTTCTTAGGATACTCCTTGATATAGTGCAGTCCACGTGATTCCTTACGCATTAAAGCCGATTCAATAATCAATCTTGCTATATCTGTAACATTGCGCGATTCAGCGTTTTTAAGTTGAATCCCATCATCAAATTCTTGAGAAAAACCCTTAATAATCTCCCATGCTTTTGTCAACCCTTTCTCTGTTCTAATAACACCAACATATTGACTCATTAACTCTTTGATTGATAATTTAAAATCAGGTCCAGTTTTTGCAATCTTTTTCATTTCAATCTTTTTATGCATTTTTAAGCTTCTGATGTTCTTTATTTTTTCTGTTGCTCTTGTTGCGAAAACAAGTGCCTCGAGTAATGAGTTTGAAGCCAGACGGTTCGCGCCATGTACTCCTGTGCAACTACACTCACCAAGTGCAAACAGCCTGTTAATTGAAGATTCTGCCCATGTATTTACTAAAATGCCGCCGCACATATAATGTGCAGCAGGTACAACTGGTATTGGCTCGCGCGTGATATCAATACCCCATCTCAGACACGTTTCATAAATTGTGGGAAATCGATTCTTTAAATAATCAGCCTTACGATGAGTAATATCAAGTAATACATATTTAGACTTGTTCATTAACATCTCTGAAACACATGCCCTGGCAACTACGTCTCTTGGGGCAAGATTACCTGATGAACTATACTTGTGCATAAAAGCCTTACCATTTTTGTTCTTTAGTACGCCACCTTCACCCCGTACTGCTTCGGAAATAAGAAATGATCGACCGTCAATCGAAATATTATAAACTGAGGTAGGGTGAAATTGAACAAATTCCATATTGGCAATTTTTGCGCCGGCACGATACGCCATTGCAATTCCGTCACCTGTTGCAATCGGAGGATTGGTAGTATGCAAGTATACCTGTCCTATTCCACCAGTAGCCAGGACAGTTGTACTTGCAACAATAGCATCTATCTTATGAGTGTTGGCATCAAAGTAATATACGCCTGAACATTCTCCATCCTGGATAATCAGGTCAAGGGCAATTTCGTTCTCGCTGATGAAAACACCATGTTTTTTTGTTTCTTCAAGAAGCACTCGTTCGATCTCATATCCTGTATAATCTTTGGCATGGATAATACGTCGTTTTGAATGGCCACCTTCTTTACCAAGTTCAAACTTATTATTCCCATTAAGTGAAAAACGACATCCTATATCATATAGTTCCTGTACTAATATTGGACCCTTTCTGACCATTATTTCGATTGCTTTTTTATGTCCTAAACCTTCGCCTCCCTTTAATGTATCATTAATATGGCTTTTAAAAGAATCATCTTTGCTAAATACCGATGCAATACCACCCTGGGCATAATTTGTATTAGAATCGGCCTTGCTCTTTTTGGTTAATATAAGCACCTTACCATATTGAGCTACTTTTGAGGCAAAAGTCAAACCTGCAATGCCTGAGCCAATCACGAGAAAATCCACCTTTTTGAGCATTTGTAAATTCTATACGAAACTTATTAAATGTCAATAAAGAGATTTCCGGTCTATTTTTACTAACTGACTTCTAGTTATATAATAAAATGATATTATATACGTTCTTTTGTGATTATTGACTCCTTTTTTAATATATATATAATTAATTTGTGAACATTGCACATGCAAAAAAAAAGATTGAGCGATTAAGAAAAAAGATACATCATCATAATTACCAATACTATGTATTAAACGAGCCAATTATCAGCGATTATCAATATGACCAATTGTACAAAGAATTAGAGGAATTAGAACGTCTATTCCCAGAACTTATTACTTCTGATTCTCCCACCCAGAGGATCGGTGGCAAACCATTAAAAGAATTTAAAACTGTAAAACATACGGTTAAGATGCTCAGTCTTGATAATACTTATTCTGAAGATGAAGTACGAGAATTTGATAAAAGGGTGAAGAAAGGTTTAGGCAAAGATGTTCAATACGAAGTTACCCTAAAAATAGATGGAGTTGCAGTAACATTACTTTACAAAAACGGGAAGTTTGTGCTTGGCGCAACCAGGGGTGATGGTCTGCGCGGAGATGATATAACTCAAAATCTTAAGACTATCAGGACAATTCCCCTTGAAATTTTAGGTGATAATAAAGAGCTTATGGATATTGAGGTCAGGGGAGAGGTCTTTTTGCCAAAAAAATCTTTTGATAGATTGAATAGAGAAAGAGAGAAGCAAGGTCTTCATATCTTTGCTAATCCTCGCAATGCAGCAGCAGGTACATTGAAACTACTTGATTCAAAAGAAGTTGCAAAACGCGGTTTGGATATATTCATCCATACAATTCCAGAGCAGCCTGGACCACATTTTATATCGCATTATAAAAGTCTAAAAAAACTGAGTTTAAGTGGTTTTAAAGTAATACCAGATATAAAATTATGTTCTACAGTCGATGAAATTTTTCAGTACATTAAGGAATGGCAGGATAAAAGAGAAGGTTTTGAGTGTGAAGTTGATGGTTTGGTCATTAAGGTTGATAATTTTAATGATCAAACCACGCTTGGTTATACGATAAAAAGTCCACGTTGGGCAATTGCCTATAAGTATCAAGCAAAACAGGCAATTACAAAATTGAAGGACATCCATTTTCAGGTTGGCAGAACAGGCAGGATAACTCCAGTAGCAATTCTGGATCCAATTTCTTTATCAGGGTCAACTATTTCACGGGCGACCCTGCATAATGAAGATGAGATAAAAAGAAAGGGTATAAAAATCGGTGATTACGTAATAATTGAGAAAGGGGGAGAGGTAATACCAAAGGTAGTAGATGTGGTGAAAAATAGACGTACTGGTAAAGAGGAAGATTTTCATTTTCGCAAAACCTGTCCAGTTTGTGGAGAAAAAATATATCGCCTGCTTGATGAAGCAGATTGGCGTTGTGTAAATTCATCCTGTCCCGCACAGATAAAACGTGCTATTTCGCATTTTGCCTCAAGACAGGCAATGGATATTGAAGGATGTGGCTATATTTTAGTTGATAAGCTTGTTGATAAAGGTATTCTAAAGGGTTTTGATGCTATTTACAGTCTTGATATTGAAACGATTGCCAAATTAGAAAGAATGGGTGAGAAATCAGCTCAGAATCTAATAAATGCAATTGAGAAAAGCAAAAAAAGGGAGTTTGTGAATGTATTATATGCACTAGGAATACCAAATATCGGTATTAATGCATCAAATCTTCTTGTAAATGAATTTAAATCCATAGATCAAATAATTAATGCGAAAATTGAAGATTTATCGAAAATCGACGGAATAGGAGAAATTGTCGGGCAAAGTATAATAAACTACTTTAAGAATAAAAAAAATTTAGAATTGATTGAAAAACTTAAAAAATTTGGCATTAGATTCAAATCAAAAAAGCAAATTTCCAAAAAAGCTTTTTTAAGAGGTAAAACATTTGTTTTTACTGGTGAATTAGATTCTATGACAAGGCAAGAAGCACAATCAAAAATTCGCAAATTAGGTGGTCACCCGTCATCTTCAGTATCGAAAAAAACAGACTTTGTCGTTGCAGGCAGAGATCCAGGTTCAAAATATAAAAAAGCAAAAAAACTCGGAGTGAAGACCATATCAGAACAAGAATTTCTGAACATGATAAAAAGA
>SOIY01000129.1 GCA_004376785.1 Candidatus Stahliibacteriota bacterium
ATACTTATTTATCTTGATGTAAAACGTCAGTTTTTAATCCAGGCTACAGCAGGCTTAAAACTATCCTCAGACTTAGGTAATATGGATCTGAGTGAAGTTATTGGTAAACCATTTGGCTATGTTGGTGAAACACATCTGGGTAAGGAATTTTACATCTTAAAACCTTCAAGTGCGGATTTGATGTTTAAAATCAAAAGAAAGACCACTATTGTTTATCCAAAAGACCTTGGTTATTTGCTTCTTGAAACTGCTGTTGGTCCTGGGTCAATGGTAATCGATATTGGCACAGGTAGCGGTGCTCTTGCACTGGTTCTGGCAAAATTTGTAGCACCTGATGGCATGGTTTTCTCATATGAGAGACGTGAGGAGTTTATTGCGAATGCCAGGAATAATATTGAACGTGCTGGTTATATAAAAAATGTTAAGTTTTATTGTCGTGATGTACCTCAGGAAGGATTTGCAGAAAAAAACATTGATGCAGTTTTTGTTGATGTTCCTGAACCATGGGAAATTATCCCTAAGGCTGCAGAGGCATTAAAAGGTGGTCATCATTTGGTCAGTTGGAGTCCAAATATTGAGCAGGTAAAAAGAACGGTTGAGAAACTAAAAACACATAATTTTACGCGCATAAGGGTGAGTGAAATTGTTGAACGGGAAATTCTAGTACGGCAGCAGGGTGTTAGACCAAGAGAGCGTGGGATCACGCATACGGCGTACCTGGTAAAGGCACAAAAAGTATGTAAAGGGGTATCAGGATAACAGGTAATCAGGAAGTGATTATCAGGTTATCAGGACACCAGGTATTTTCTTATATCACTGATGATCTGATATTCTGATGTCCTTCATCCTGATCTTCTGATAATCTGGTATTCTGTTTTTGATTTTATTTCAAATAAGCCAGTGGATCTACCGGCTTACCGTCTTTCCGCAATTCGAAATGTAGCATTGGTCCAGAGAGTAAACCACTTTCACCGATCCTTCCAATAATTCTACCTTCGTTGATTTCTTTACCAATACTGACGAGAATTTCTGCAAGATGTCCATATAGTGAATAGTAACCGTCTAAATGGTCAATCAAAACAAGATTACCATAACCCATAAAACGGTCAGCATATACGACTCTGCCTGGAGCAATGGAGAGTACATTATCGCCATAACTAGCACTGATATCAATACCGTTATTTTTTGTAGTTGTATTGTATTTGGGATGAATTATCTTACCGAATTTTGTTACTACCTTTCCACGGCATGGCCAGGATAATGTGCCTCTGCTATTCTCGAGATAATTATTGCCGCTTTTTACCTTTGCTCTTTTTTTCTCAAGTTCAACTATTAACTCCTCAAGTTTACGCTGTGCACTCTTTAATTGCTTTTCCATTTTCCTTTTTTCTTTTTCTTGTTTTTCTACTTTATAAAGGATATCATTTTTCTTTTTTCTCTCATTGTTTAGCTGTGTTAACTCAGTTTCTTTTTCTTTTTTTCTTTGCTCAATTATAGTGATTAAATCCTCTCTCATCTTTTTGTCAGTAAGATATCGTTTCCAGTCAGATTTGAATTCAAAAAAAGCTTTTTGGTCATCTTTTACAAGGATTTGAAGATAATATGATGATGATAAAATCTGTGGCAAAGATTTTGAAGAAAACAGAATTTCCAGTTTGTAGAACGGCGTCCATTTATATAGACGAATCAGACGTTCGCGCAAGTCATCTTTTCTTACACCCATGTTTGCCTCTAATTTAGCAATTTCCATGGTCAATTCATGAATCTTTGTTTTTTCCCTGCTTTCTTGAGCAGTGAGTTCATCAATGTATTTAATTGTTAAAGATATACCTTCGTCAATTTTTTCAACGCGGATGAGTGTTCCGACTTTTTGTTTTTCTAATTGCTTTATTTCAGTTCTAACAGTACTCAACTTTGCCTTTAATACATCGAGTTCTTTATGTTTTTCAGCAATCTGGCTAACCAGACACAAAAGAATTATAAGTAATTTCATTGCAGGAATTTCCGTAGAGCAATACTGGAGCCGATAATGCCAAATATGAAACCGCACATCAAATTACCCAATAAGAACCACCATTGTGGAAAATAAACATTACTGAAAAAAGATATTGCAACTCGATTGGTAATAATAGTTAATATAAAGGCGATAGAACCACCGAGTATTCCCTGAACAATACCTTCAAATGTAAAAGGAATAGCGATGAATGAATTTGAGGCGCCAACGAGCTTCATTATTTCAATTTCTGTAGACCTGGCAAATATCGTCAGTTTAATTGTTTGAAAAATAACAAATATCACAGAAAATATTATGATAACGAGCAATCCAATGTCAAAGACAGTTATCACATGTGTTATTTTTTTCAGCTGATCGACAAGTTCACCACCATAAATTGTTTCTTTAATTCCCCTGAGTAACATTATTTTACTACTTATCTCTTCAAGTCCCTTTGCAGTTCTGGATTTTGCTTCCAGTTTAATTCTTAAAGAGGCAGGAAGAGGATTATCTTCAAAAACCATTAATACTTCCTCAGTTTCTTTTAATTCTTCTTGCAAATTCTTTAGGGCTTGGTCTGATGAGACGAAAATCACATCCTTTACACCATTGATTTTCAAAATATTTGATTTCAAGGCTTCAGAATCTGCACTTTCATCCATAAAGGCAATTATTTCAATTTTCTCGTCGAGGATGCTTAAAAAATGGTAAAGGTTCACAGTAACCAATGCAAATAGCGATACCAGGAAAAGTGATATTGAAGTAACAAGCAGGGACAGAAAAAAGAGAGAATTATTTCTGGTTATAGTTCTGAAACCTTCTCTTATGCCAATCCGTAAAGCCATTTCTTATTTGTCTGAAAAAAGTTTGTTATTTTCAATTCTAAGCATTCTCTTTTTAACCTTTTTCGCCAGTTTTAAATCATGTGTAGCCATTAAGACGGTTGTCCCTTTGTAATTGATATCAAGTAAAATATCAATAATATCTTGAGAACTTCCTACATCAAGGTTCCCGGTTGGTTCATCAGCCAACAGTATGTAAGGGTCTCTAACCAGGGCACGGGCAATTGCGACTTTTTGTTGCTCGCCACCAGACAATTGGTATGGATAAGAAAATTTCTTGTGGCTCAGACGCAGATAAGTTAAAATTTCCATCATTTTTTTCCTTGAATCGCGTGGCGAAGTGCCAGTAACTTCAAGTGAAAATGCAACGTTTTCTTCCAAAGTGCGGTCTTGTAAAAGTTTGAAGTCCTGAAATATTACACCTATCTTTCTACGCAATCTTGGAATATGTTTTTTCTTCAAGAATCGCAAATTTTCATCTAAAACCTTTATTGTGCCCTTTGTTGGTTCTTCTTCCTTGTAAATCAATTTTAAAAGCGTGCTTTTACCAGCACCGGTTGGTCCATTGATAAAAACAAATTCACCTTTTTCTATGAAGAATGTTATATCCTGAAGTGCTACCCAATCTTTCTGATAGACCTTTGTAACATTTTCGAACGTTATCATTAAGTAATCATAATCAAAATTCTTAATCTGTCAACAGTTGAGAT
>SOIY01000338.1 GCA_004376785.1 Candidatus Stahliibacteriota bacterium
GGATCAGTATCCCCAAATTTCGTTCAGGTATACTGTTCTGCGGCATGTCGGGCACAGAAATTTTAAATGTTCGCTACGATATGGTGCCACATCGCTAATTTTCGGCATTGCCTCTTCACCATATTCCTGGGACAATACCAGGAACAGATTGGGATTGGCATACGCTAATTCTCCGACCCTTTTTGCTATCCATAAAAGATGTGCCCGTGCTGTTATTACCTCACCACACTTTTCACAAAGGATCAATTCTTTCTCAATTACATTATCATATCCTTCATTTTTTATCTGGGATAAATCATATTCCTGTGTATGTTTAATACCTTCTTTTGTAGTACAATAAGCAACGCATTGCCCACAGTAAATGCATCTTTCCTGGTGGTGAATTTCTCTGCGTATCCGTTTAATTTTGTCATCCTCCTGAGCACGTGCATATGCCGGACACACCTCAACACAAGCACCACACAGAACACATTTATCAAAATTGAATTCTATTATCCCCCTGAATCTCGGAGCTGCTGGTGATGGTTTAAATGGAAATTTTGAAGTATATGGTCCTAAAAATATTGCTCTTATTGCCTCGCCAAGTTCTCTTAATTTCGGCTTCCTCATCTACTTTTCCTCCTTCTCAATCTGTTCACCACCCAGTTTATCTTCACCATATTTGTCAACAACAGTCCCTTTCCACATTTTAGTACCAAAGTGTAATGAACCTTTCATAAGGGCATGTGCAGCAACAGGGCTTGTCAGGAGTAAAAATGCTCCACAAATGAGTGCCTTTATTCCCATTGGTGTAAAACCCTTTAATAAAAAGATACCGACCATAATACCAAATGTTCCTAATGTAACGCACTTTGTTGAAGCCTGTAACCGGTTATATACGTCAGGAAAACGAACAAGACCAATAGCACCGAGAATATCAAAAGCTACACCAATCCAGATTATGATCCAGCCAAGAGGACTAATCATCAAAACTCCTTTTCTCAAGATATTTGGCTAATGCCAATGTACCGATAAAACTGAACAGAGCAAGTGTAATTGATACATCCATTAGATAAGGAAGATCATAGAACAAGGCACTGAGTGCAGTTATACCAACAAAAAGTATACCCATTATATCTACGCCAACTGCACGGTCAGAGATTGAAGGACCTCGATATATTCTATAGAGACATAAAAAACCGCCAATTGCAAGAATGCTTATTATAATGCTCATTCGAATATCCTCCTTAAAAACTTTTCAAAATCCCTGGCAATAATTTTTGAAGCCTCCTCAATTTCTGAAGATTGAACCCATATCCAGTGAATATAAAGATAATCATCGTCTATTTCACAAGTCATTGTTCCCGGTGTCAGGGTTATTGAATTTGCTAAAAAGACCTTGGCTATATTTGTTTTTAAAGTTGTTCTAATTTTTACGATGCCTGGTTTTATTGGTCTTTGCGGGTGTAATACCCGGTAGGCAACATCAATATTAGCCTTGAACATATACCATATGAAAAATGGTATGTAAATAATAAACCAGAAGAGTCTGTGTAATTGTAAGAATTTCACGGGTTTGTCAGTAAAGTATCCACCAAATATGATCGTTCCAAGCAAAACAACTATTACACCAGCAATTAAATGATCAAGATTAACACTCAAGGTCAATAAAAGCCAAAAACAGAAACCGATAATAAAATAGATTATGTAGCGCATTCAAACCTCCTCAGAAATTCGTTGTGAAACTACCAAAAACCAAATGAGAATACTCGAGACCTCTTAATAATGCATGAGCGGCTGGTCCAACAACAAAATCTATAATCGGTTGAAAACCAATACCAACAAGCACAATCAAAACCACGAGAAACACCATTGCTATCCTCATTGTAAACGGTGCCCCCTTTGCATTAATCTTACCTTTTTTCATAAATACACTGCTTTCTATCTTTAAAAGATATGCCAGAGTTAGAGCACTAAGAAGAATTGCGATAATTGCAAGCCATATAAATCCTGCTTTGATCGCCCCTATAATAATTAATAGTTTGGCGAAAAAACCAGCCAAGGGCGGTAGACCAATCAAAGAAAGACTACCAAAACGGAAACTCCAGGCAGTGGTGGGCATTTTCTCGCCAAGACCAGCAAGTTTATCTAAATCCCTGGTACCTGTAACATGGACTACTGAGCCAGAGGTCAAAAACAATAATCCCTTTGCCAGAGCATGTGCCAGAATAAAGAAAATGGCACCAGCAACTCCATAATAATTACCAATACCAAATCCAAGCATAATATAGCCTATCTGTGAAACACTGGAAAAACCCAATAATCTCTTGTAATCTTTTTGATTGAGCGCGGTCAACCCGGCAAAACTTATGGATAATAATCCCAGACCTATTAAAATATTGAAAAATTGTGGATCGCTTGCACGTGTTAATCCGAATACATTGAAGACTATTCTTGCTGTAGTATAAATACCAAGAACCTTTATAAAGATACCTGACAAAAGACTTGAGATAGGCGCTGGCGCAGCAGGATGAGCATCTGGTAACCATGAATGAAAAGGCACCAGGGCAGCCTTGATCGAAAAGGCAAAGAGCATCATACCCAATGTCATCCAGAAAAATGTTGTATGTCTGACCACCTGCAATGAGTTAGAAATATCAGCAAGATTGAGGGTCGATGTTTTTGCATAAATAAGGGCTATTGCCAGAAGAAATGTCAACCCGCCAATCTCACCCATAACTATATATTTAAAAGAAGCCTCTAATTCTTCAGCATCAACTCCAAAAGCAACCAGGGCATATGAAGAAATCGCTGCGATCTCTAAAAATACAAACATATTGAACAGGTCACCTGTAATAGAAACTCCCATCATTCCCGCAGTTATCAACATATACAAGGTATAGAACTTCCACTGTCCTGTATAGTGGGACATATAACGCAAGGAAAACAAACTACCAGCAAATACAATGATTGAGATAACAAGCACCATTAGCGCTGAAAAAGAATCAAACGCCATAACAATGCCAAGTGGTGGTGGCCAATTACCCATCTTGTAAACAATCATGGGTAGTTGTTGGGTAACTGCAATGCCATATAAAGCAAGAATAAATAGTACAAAAGAAACAACTGTAGATACTATCCACACCAATGGCTTATAAATTTTACCCAGTATTGGAATGAGAAAAGCACTAATCAAAGGTAATGCAAAAAACATAGGAATGAATGACACGGGTACCTCCTTATCCTCTCAGCTTCTTAATTTCCGCAATATCAAATGTCTTGTAACGATTATATATGCGCAGAATTATAGTAAGCATAAGTGCTGTTGTACTCAATGCAATAACAATTGCTGTAAGTACCAAAGCTTGGGGAATTGGATCAACAAAATTATGTGGTGTGTCGAGCTGCGTTATAATTGGAGCCAAAGCACCTCGCTTAAAACCAACAAAAGCAAAAAAGAGATTTATTGCATATTCAATAAGAACAAAACCAATTGCAATTTTAATTAAATTACGTTTTGTCACAATTGCATAAAGACCGATCAAAAACAAGATAATACAA
>SOIY01000144.1 GCA_004376785.1 Candidatus Stahliibacteriota bacterium
TTCTTAAAGAGTCCGAAAAATCCCCGTTCTTCTTTTTTCTTTTCTTTTACTGTATCCTTTTCTTGTTCAGGTTTCACTGGTTCAATCTTTTGCACAATTTTGACAAGAGCCGAAGAAAGCAAGCCATAAAGAATTTTTGATACCTCAAATTCAGAAAGAGAAGTTCTCTTGGTTATTTCTTTAATAGTCCGTACACCATCAACAAAAGAGAGAACTTTCCACTCTTTAGGCTTTAAGTTTATTTTCTCTACACCAACTGCCGGTACTTCAACAATCTTTACAATAATATCAAAAGAAGGGATCAATTTTTGGATTTTTTTCAGCTCGTCAATTCGCCGGGCTGCCTCCAGAACAACCTGCTGGATTGGTAAATCAACGGTGTGTTCAAGGGTTTCTTCGCTGGGATTGAATACAAACCGCCCTTTTTTCCAGCTTAAGATGGAATCAATTGCTGGTTCGCCCTTGAGAAAATTTGTATTTGCATGGATAACCATACCATTCTTAAAATACATGACTCCAACATTATCATCAACCTGGATTCTTAGTCCTCCATCTTTCTGTCCTAATTGAATTAATTGAATAACATCGGTTAATTCAAAATCCTCTAAATTTCCTTGTAACGCCATTACTCTTTATACACACCCATATTCTGGAATTTTTTAATTCTTAAAGAAACAAGTTCATCAACAGGAATTTTCAAAAGTTCTTTTAGATTTCGCAAAAGGGCTTTCTTGATATTTTTTGCCGTAAGTTCAAAATCCATATGCGCACCACCAATAGGTTCTGGAACAACTTCGTCTATGATGTTAAATTTTGATAGATCTTGTGCAGTGATCTTTAATGCCTCGGCTGCTTCTTTATTCTTTGAGGCATCACGCCACAATATTGAAGCGCATCCTTCAGGTGATATGACTGAATAGATTGCGTTTTCGAGCATCAAGATGCGGTCGCCCACAGCAATTGCCAGGGCACCGCCAGAGCCGCCCTCACCAATGATAAGTACAATAATAGGTACTGGCAGGATTGCACATTTGAATAGATTTGTAGCAATTGCTTCTGATTGACCGCGTTCCTCAGCACCAACACCTGGATATGCCCCAGGTGTATCTACCAAAGTAATTATCGGTATATTGAACTTTGCTGCCATCTCCATTATCCTTATTGCTTTTCTATAACCTTCAGGATGAGGCATTCCAAAGTTTCTTTTTATTTTTGCTTTTGTATCGCGTCCTTTTTGCTGAGCAACAATTGCCACACTGTATTTGTCCAATTTTGTAATACCAGCGACAATTGCCGGGTCATCACCAAAACGCCTGTCACCATGCATTTCAATGAAATCTTCAGTAATTATATTTAAGATATCTAATGAATAAGGACGTCTCGGATGACGAGCCAGTTGAACTCGCTGCCAGCGACTGAGATTAGAATAAATTCTTTTTTCTAATTTTTCTACCTGTGTTTCAAGGCGCTCAATCTCGTCTTCAACACCCTTAAGTCCCTTTAGTTCCTCAATCTTTTTTTTGAGTTCAACAATAGGTCTTTCAAAATCGAGCCAGATACCGTTCATTAAAATTCAAACCCAATGCCCATAGTGTTAATCATACCAAGGTCTTTGGGATAGAAAGAACCAGCATATTTGATTGTCAATGTTCCTGGTCTTAGTTCTAATCCAAAACCCGGGTACACGGCATCTCTATAATGGAGTGCACCAGTTAATTCTGCAATATTACAGATTGGAAATCCTAATCCAAATCCATATTCCATTTTTCTGAGATTCACCAGATGATGTATATCTACACTCGCGATAAGCTTTTTTATTCTGTAAAACCCACCAAAACTGAGCCGGGCAGGAAGATTTACTTCTTCGTTATTTAGCGTTAGTTTTGAACCGAAATTTGTTGCCCCAAAACTTATACCAGATTTTGAACTGCCATATGAGAAAGCTATATCAAAAGCAAATGCATAACCAGTGTACAGATAGATATTCTCCGATATATATTTCACATTTAACCCAATTTTTCCTAGAGGTGAAACCTTTATACTGCCGCCCAATATGATTGAAAAATCATTCCCCGAATAATAGGTTAAAGTATCTTCAGTAGGGTAATTAGGATGCCATTCAATATCGCCATAGTCGAAATTTAGAAATGCAATCCCCAGAGCTATAGATTTTATTTTCTTGCTCAGAGCTAATGAAACGCTCTGGGTCGAAACATAAAAGCGATTATAAGAACACCAGAGTTTATAGTTGTCTCCCGCATCGAAATTTGCCGGGTTATAGAACATTGCTTCGGCGTCTTTTGATAGAGAGAATCCTGTTGTTACGCCGACCGGTGATGCTGGTAATAACAATGTATTTACGCCTGATGTCGTAATGATTAAAAGTATTATTGCTGCCATATTACTCCTCAATAATTTCTACATTTGCCCGTGGCAATGTGACTTTCTGTTTATTATCTAATTCAACTTCCAAAACTCTAACTTTTGCTTCAGTTTCAATTTTTGCTAATTCAACTGGTAATGCCACTACTTTTCCTATTGTACCAAAATGTGGTTCTCTGATAATTCGAACCGGCGTGCCGATTTCAAGACCTAATCTAGTTGAAATATCCGAGGTCTTCTTGGATGGTGCTTTATCTGATGAAACAATTACCTCAGGCCGCATAACACCAGCTCTTATCTGGGTTGCGCCATTTATGGATGATTTTTTACCTGATAATGATTTTAACAAATTAAAGGTTCGATCAGCCATTCTCATTTTTCCGAAACCTTCTGTAATGATCAATGTGAGTCCAACCTGTTCAGAACCTGTAATAGCAACGCCGATATCATAGCCCATAAATTTCTTTAGATCCCGGTCTTCAATACCACCTACAACAATTCCCTTTACTCCAACCTTTCTCGCACGTTCAAGAACATCATAACTTATCATTGAGCCACCGACGATTATTTTATCCTTAAAGGATTCTTTAATATCTTTTTCTGTTAGAACATGGCCTGGATCATTAACTGCCATTTCCAGTGTTCCTATTGTTTCGCCTCCGATTCCAAAGATTCCCTGGATAAAACTTCCACTGGTTTTTATCGCGACGCCTTCGTTTTTTAATATCTCGGTAACTTCACCTTCAATATAGGCAATTACCTCAACTGGTACGGGCGGTTCCCTCAGGATAACTTGTCCAGTAATTTTTGATATATTTTCGATTTTTCCATTAATAGGACTCTTTACCTGTGATTTGAATAAGCCAAACAGCCCTTTACTTTGAGCAACTACCTCATCCTTTTCGATCTTATCACCAGCTTTTTTAAGCATTGCCTCTTCGATCTCATCAGGTAATATACCTAAAAGTCCTGCAACATTTAATGTCTGGACATTGCCTGGTAGATTCGTTCTTGCAACAACTTGTTCGGCAGACACCTTATCCCCTTTAGAAACCAGTATCTCACCTGGCAGAGGTAGGCGTCGCTGTTTTATTAGGATAGTATGTCCCAGAACTTTTAATCCAGGTGTATATGC
>SOIY01000261.1 GCA_004376785.1 Candidatus Stahliibacteriota bacterium
CTTCTTATAAAAAATGAAAAATATCCCACCAGTAATTGATAATAAAAAAATCAGGAAAAAAGAAACGAGTGAAACAGCCAACGATGTTTCACCAGCAAGTCCTGCGCGCGAAAATAATAGAACATAGAAATACTCCCTGACACCTAAGGCATTAAGCGATATAGGAATCATTGATACAACATTAATTATTGGAAGATAAACGAAAAAAGGTAATAGTCCCACCTCAGAATTACCCATACCCCGCAGTACGAGAAATGGCCCAATGGCAAGAAATGCCTGAATGATAATTGAATGTATAATGCAGAGAGTAATAGGTCCCCAAGCTCCACCAAAATCAGTTGTAGCTTCGTGTAAACGATTCAGTCTCTCCCCTAATCTAAATACCTTGATCTTTTGCACAATCAATGAGAGCTTTGAGTATACCTTTTCTGAAAAAAATATATATGTGATAAAAATTATAATAATCAAACCAATAATTATAAAAGGTAGGAATTCTGTCTGTTTTTTTTCAATAAGAAGGTATAAAACAGCGAATAGAGCAAATACAAACAGTCCGACAAAGCCTAATATTCTATCAACCAAAACAGTAGCCAGGGCATCTGCTCTTCGCTTCTTCATTGAATACATAACCCTCATTACATCACCACCAATTGTTGTAGGAAGAAGATTATTGGAAAATAAAGCAATGAAGTAAATTATTAAAGTTTTGCCAAAAGGAATATTAAAGTTTTTAAAATCAAGAAGAACCTGCCATCGCCAGGCTGAAACAATAACAAAAAGAAAATACACAATAAAGGCATAAATTAAATATCCAGTGCTTATACTACCAATATTATTTAGTATTTTGTTAATATCAAAACGCCAGAGGAGAAAAGCAATAAGACCGACACCAACAACGATTCTGAGAATCGTCGAGAATTTTTTAAGATTCTTTTTTTTCAAGTCGGTCAAGAACTGCCCGCATCGACTCGCCAATAAGAGCAAGCGAAAAGAATAGAAGACCAGAAATGATTAAAAGAATAACCAGGTAAAGCAGTGGTCTAAAACCATGTCCAAAAAATCGTAGGAGTATTGAAATTAAGCCAATGAAAATACCAAGGGCGATTGAGAATAAACCAATTGTACCAAAATAGAGAAGCGGTTTTTTCATGAATGTCAACTGAAATTTCACAGCCAAAAGATCAAAAAGCCCAACCAAAATTCTCGATTTGTATTGATATTTGGGGGAACCATATTTTCTTGGTCTTAAATTCACCTTTACCTCAGCAATCGTAAAACCTGCATCCTTTGCCAATGGTACAATATAACGATGCCAATCTTTTCGTAACGAAATTGCATCAAGCACCCCTTTTTTGAATGCCTTGATTGAATTCATATCGTGGATACTAAGATTAAAAAGTCTGCGTGCCCAATAATTATATACATTAGAAACAAATTTCTTCTCATAATTGCCCTGTTTCCAACCTGTTGCAATATCAGCGCCATTTTTAATCAACCCTATCAATTTCGGAATATCCTGGAGATCATATTGTAGATCAGCATCAAATACAATAATTATTTTACCTTTAGCCATCTTGGCGCCGGAAATTATTGCCTGTGTTTTTCCTAAATTTCTTGTATGCCTAACAATCTTAAGATATGCTCTTTTGTATTCTTTTGCAATATCAAATGTCCCATCCTCAGATCCATCATCAACGAGTATTACTTCATAATTCTTGTGCTTTTTAATAAATTTATCAAATTCCTCTACTAAAAAGGGAATATTTACTGCCTCATTATAAGCTGGAACAACAACAGAAATCTTCATAGGTCTATATTATACAAATTCTAATGTATTAGTCAACCCAACACTTTTTCAACCAAAGTGCTGGGTTAATAGGTCCTGCATACTATACAATCCTGGCGGTTTATCAATAATAAACCTGACTGCCTCAAGTGTCCCCTCAGCAAAACATCTTCTCGATGTTGCATAATGGCGTAGTTCAATAAACTCACCATTACCCAAAAATAAAACCCTGTGTTCTCCAACAACATCGCCGCCACGCACTGTATTTATACAAACCTCTCCCCTTTTTCTTTCACCAATCATTCCTTCTCTTCCATAAATAAACTTAACATCTGATTTAACTTCATTAATAATGTTTGCAATAGCCTTTGCTGTACCTGAAGGTGCATCCTTCTTTGCCTTATGATGTGTTTCTACAATCTCTATGTCATAATCTGACAATATTTTTGCTGAAGATTTTACCAAATTATAAAGATGGTTAATACCCACTGACATATTGGGTGCCAGAAAAACAGGGAAACTTTTTGACAAATCCCTGATCTCTTTTAATTCCTTCCCGGAAAAACCGGTTGTTCCAGTAACATACGGCTTTTTGTATTGCTTAGCCTTTTGTAAATTCTCCATTGTTGCATTATGATTTGTGAATTCTACTACACAATCAGCATTTTTTATTTTTGCCAAAATATCATCAAAGATTTTAACATCACATATTGTTTTACCGACAAATTGATTTTCTTTTGCTTCTATACCAGCAATTACTCTAATATCATCAACATTTTGTACAGCGTTAATAATTTCTTTTCCCATTCTTCCAAATGCACCACAGACTATAATCTTAATCATAATTCTATCCCAAATTCGATCAGTATCTTTTTCAAAATTGCTGTATTTTCCTGACTCATTTCTACAAGAGGCAATCGTGGTTTGCCAGCTGGCATTCCCATAAGCTCCATTGCCTTCTTTATCGGAATAGGATTTGTTTCTATGAACAGTGCCTTGATAACCGGGAAGAGTTTCAAATGGATTTTCCTGGCTTCATTTATATTACCTTCAAAAAATGATTTACACATTGAAGAAACTTTGTCAGGCAAAATATTTGCTGTCACGGAAATAACTCCTTTGGCACCAATCGCCAGCATAGGAAATGTTAATGAATCATCACCAGATAGTATATCAAACTCATCACCACACAATCTCTGAATCTCTGACACCTGGTCTAAATTTCCGCTTGCCTCTTTTATGCCGACTATGTTCTTGCAATCCTTTGCCAGTTTTGCAACAGTCATGGGTAAAATATTACCGCCTGTTCTACTCGGTACATTATAAACAATAATCGGAATACCACTTTCCTCACTAATCTTTCGATAATGTTGATAAAGACCTTCTTGTGTTGGTTTATTATAATACGGAGTAACAACCAATGCGCCCTGCGCACCAAACTCTTCTGTTTTATGAACAAGTTTGATAGTCTTAAAAGTAGAATTTGTACCGGCACCAGCAATAACTGGAGCTTTATCCTTAGTCTCGTCAACTGCTATTCTAACAACCTTTTCAAAATCATCATCGCTCAAACTTGGACTTTCACCTGTAGTAGCACAGGCAACAATACCTTTTGAACCCTTATCAATTAAAAATCTGATATTCCTTCTTAACCCTTGTTCATCCAAAATATTATCTTTAAATGGTGTAACTATCGCTACATAAGAACCCTTATACATATTACCTCCT
>SOIY01000304.1 GCA_004376785.1 Candidatus Stahliibacteriota bacterium
TCAAGTATTACCATTTCCAGGTATATTTTATACTTACTTTATCAATATCTGTTTCAATATCAAAACCATACATCTTTGCTCCGACATAGGCATCTGCGAGTGAATATCCAAAGACAAAGAACCCCCACCAGAGCATGGAATTCCTTTTTTTATAATTTTCTTCTTTATGATATTTATATGCATAATAGCCGAGTATTAATTCAGTAGAACCAATTATGACACCAGGTATATATCTTTCAGTATAGAACTGGCCACCGCCAGGTACGACACAAAGTAACATAGCCAAACCTGCATTTTTTGTTTCAGTACCACTGGTTAGACTAAACGTGAATATAAGTGTTACAATAATATACTTTACAAATTTTTTATACAGATATTTCACTTCATTTAGTAAATTTATATTCAAATTTCTCAATTGAATCGATTACAACAATGCAGTATAGTTTTTTATATGTGATTCTCTGGTCACTGAGAAATCTTAATACATCCTTTGCTCTTTTAAATGCCCTGGGAGCTGAGATATACAGTTCAAGACCTTTATAATGGGTATCAAATTTCCTTAATATTTCGACCTCGGCATAAGGAGTGAGTTTATCCTTTTCAAAAAATCTTTCTGTAGTAAACCGATCACGATCACCGATTATCCCTTTCTCACCTTTTAACACGTTTTCCCACATTGTAATTTCTTCTTCGAGTCTATCAACATCTATTTTTAAAGGAAGATACTGTGTTCTATACGTTAAATAGAAAGTCGCTGCTAAAACCAGACTAATAATCCAACCTAGATATCTCATAATTTCTCAATTACCTTTTGAATGCCATCTTTTTTCTTGAAGAAATCCTCGAGGCGTTTTTTTTCTCTTTCCCTGACTTCATTACTGGCTTTATTTATATACATGGGGTTGTTCAATCGGTATTTGATTTCGTCTATTCTTCGACTAAGGAATTGAATTTCCTTTGTTAAACGCTCTTTCTCTTTACTTAAATCAATACCCGATAATATTATATAGCACTCGAGAGTAGGCATTATGACACTCGCTACAGACATTGTTAATGGCTTATTAAACTCAATATTTTTAAGTCCGGCGAGTTCCTTTAAAAAATCGAGATTTTCTTTTAAAAAACTTTCAAATCTTTTATTTGTATTAATTATGACATTTAATCTTTCTTTAGGATTGATGTTAAATAACCCACGAATATTTCTAATTTCCTCTATCAGATTCTTAATTTTACTTATGTCTGTAATATCTTTTTTGATTTCTATGTGTGATGGCCAATTTTCCTGAATAATGCTCTTCTTTGAAAAATTAAATTTGTGATAAATCTCTTCAGTTATAAAAGGCATAAAAGGATGTGAAACTATAATAATCTGCTTCAGCAAATATTTTGCAACACCCTTGGATGGGACTATTTTAATGAATTCAAGGTACCAATCGCAAAAGATATGCCAGACAAAATCATAGATTTTCCGAGCAATCGCGTTTAATTCAAAGTTGGAAAAGTGATTATCTATACTTTCAAGAAGTTTATTAAATTCATTGAGGATCCATTCGTCATAAATAGATATGTTCTCTGATAATACATCACTATCGTCTTTGTGATTGTTCCAAACTAATCGGGAGGCATTCCATAATTTGTTGCAAAATTTTCTTCCAACCTCAATAGATTTTTCAGAAAATAGCACATCCTGTTCCTTCGGTGTGATAAGCTGAAGCCCAAATCTCAATGCATCAGCACCGTATTTATCAATGAAATCCATTGGATCTGGTGAATTACCAAGACTCTTTGACATCTTCATCCCTTTTTCATCTCGAATCATTGAATGGAAAACAACATTACTGAATGGTATTTGCTTTATGAATTCCAGTCCTGCCATGATCATTCGTGCTACCCATAGATAGATAATATCCCAACCAGTAGCAAGGGTCTGGGTAGGGTAGAAGCGGCGAAAATCTTTGGTATCATCAGGCCACCCAAGTGTGGCAAAGGGCCATATCCAAGAAGAAAACCAGGTATCAAGTACATCTTCATCCTGATAAATATCGGTCGATCCACAATCCCGACACTTCTCAATCTTTGTTGTTGAAACAAATATTCCCTTAGGATTTTTCATCTCTGCGTTCATCTGTAATTTATTTATTTCTGTATTCTCTGTGCTATAGCATTTTCTGCAGTAATATACTGGTATTCTATGACCCCACCATAATTGTCTGGAAATACACCAATCACGAATATTCTCCATCCAGTGGTTGTAAAGATTTATCCAGCGTTTTGGATAGATCTTTATTGTACCATCCTTAACAACCTTTATTGCAGGTTTTGCCAAAGGTTTCATTTTTACGAACCATTGTTTAGAAATTCTCGGCTCAATTGCAGTGTGGCATCGTTCACATTTTGAAAGTGGCAATTTATAATCTTCTATTTGTTCCAACAAACCGCCCTCTTTTAATTTTTCGATTATTTTTTTCCTTGCTTCGTATCGTTCCAACCCATTAAATTCCTTTGTGTTCTCATTAAGCGTGGCATCTGGATTCATTATATTAATAAATTCCAGATCATGTTTTTTTGCAAGTTCAAAATCGAATGGGTCATGCGACGGTGTAACCTTTAATGCACCTGTGCCAAAATCTGGATCAACATAATCATCACCGATTATTGGTATTTGCCGGTCCATTATCGGCAATAACACCTTTTCGCCGATTGAATTTTTGTAGCGTTTATCCTGTGGATTTACACATACTGCAGTATCACCAAGCATAGTTTCTGGTCTTGTTGTAGCAACTGTAATAAAATTATTTGTTTTAATAATTGGATATTTTATATAATAGAGTTTTCCAGGTTCTTCTTCTTTTTCTACTTGTTCATCAGACAAAGCAGTAAGGCAACGCGGACACCAGTTGATAATATATTTTCCACGATAAATAAGACCTTTATTAAAAAGTTCAACAAAGACCCTGATTACTTTTTTAGAATAATCATCTGACAGTGTGAACTGTTCCCGTGACCAATCCAGAGCACAACCCATCTTTTTTAATTGTGTGCGTATTACCTGGGCATATTCCTCTTTCCACTTCCAAACCTCCTGGATAAACTTTTCTCTGCCCAGATTCTCTTTTTTAATTCCTTTTTCTAATAACTTTGCTTCAACAACAACCTGGGTAGCAATTCCGGCATGGTCCATGCCCGCCATCCATAATGTTTCGTAGCCGGTAAGTTTTTTTTGCCTAATAAGAATATCCTGAACAGAGTTATTCAGAACATGACCAAGAGTAAGCCGACCCGTAACATTTGGCAAAGGAATCATAATGGTATATGGCTCTTTCTTCGATTTCAGATCAGGTGTGAAGAACTTCTCTTTCATCCAGAATTCATACCATTTATCCTCAATTCCCTTTGGGTCATATTTGCTCGGGAAATCTTTCATAGCATAACTATACCCATTTTTCTTTTTATGTCAATATTTGTTACGGAT
>SOIY01000175.1 GCA_004376785.1 Candidatus Stahliibacteriota bacterium
ACACACTCAATAGAGCTCTAAATATTTATCCTGCTCCCATTTTGAGACCTGGATAGAGTAGTCGTCCCATTCTTTCAGCTTGATATCGTAGTATCGTTGAAATAACACATCCCCGAGCGCGCTTTTTGCAACCTTACTTCTATTATAGTATTCTAATGCTTCCCATAAAGAACGGGGCAAAAGGCCGATTCCTTTATCCTTCAAAATATCAGATTTGATTTTATAGACATTTTCCTCTACAGGTTTTGGCGGTTTTAGATTATTTTTTATTCCTTCAAGACCTGCTCTGAGTACAGAGGCAAAAAGCAAATAGGGATTGGCTGAAGGGTCACAGGAGCGCAATTCTACCCTGACACTATCAAAGTTGTTTCTGCTGATCCTGGGCACACGCACTAATGCCGAGCGGTTCATTCTGCCCCAGCATATATAAACTGGTGCCTCAAAGCCAGAAACAAGTCGTTTATAGGAATTTACAAGCGGCGAGGTTAATGCACTTATTTCTTTCATATATTTAAGCACACCTGCAAGATAATTGTATGCTAGTTTAGAAAGACCATAACTATCCTTTGGATTACTGAATTGATTTTTCTTACCTTTAAAAATGCTCTGATGAATGTGCATACCGTTTCCTGCAGCGCCAAATATTGGTTTGGGCATAAATGTGGCATAGAGATTATTTTCTTCAGCCACTTTTTTGATAACCATACGAGCAGTCAGGACATTATCAGCAAGTTTTAGAGCTGTGGTGTAAAGGAGATCGATCTCATGCTGGCCTCTTCCAACTTCATGGTGCCCGGCTTCAATATCAATGCCAAATGCTTCCAACCGATCGCACATCTGTTTTCTTATTCTCAGTGCCAAATCCCCGCCTAAATCAAAATATCCTACTCGATCATGTGGTAGAGTAAGCACTTTATCGCCATCGCGACAGAACAAATAGAATTCAAGTTCAGCACCAATATAATATTCCATGCCTTTTGTTCTGAGCAGTTTGAGATTATTTTTTAATACTGCTCTTGGGTCTACAGGAGCGGGTTTATGGTCTGGTGCATACACATCACAAATAAATCGTGCGGTTCTCTCTTCGCCCCATGGAATGATTGCGAATGTCTGGGGATCGGGTTTGAGATACATATCACTCTCAAATATTCTGCCAAACCCTTCGACTGATGATCCGTCAAACCAAATGCCTTCTTTTAATGCTTTTTTCAAATTACGAACAGGGATTGTTTCGTTTTTTACTGAACCCAGAATATCAGAAAACCACAGGTCAATAAACCTTATCTTCTCTTTTTCTATTCTTCGGAAGATATTATCGATTGTCATTTATTATTTCCTTTTCTTCCTTTTTGACTTTGTGCTTTTCTTTACTTTCTTTTTAGTACCTAGATATTCTGCTATTGATTTTGCCTGCATAAACAGAAGCAGGTAATCTGGCCCGCCCGCCTTGGAGTCGGTACCTGACATATTGAATCCGCCAAACGGCTGGATGCCGACCAGAGCGCCAGTACATTTACGGTTTATATAGAGGTTGCCGACAAAAACTTCTCTTTTGGCTTTTTCTATTTTCTTTTTGTTTTTAGTATATACTGCTCCAGTAAGCCCGTATACAGAGTCGTTTGCCAGTTCTATTGCATGGTCGAAATTTCGTGCTCGTGTAACCGCCAGCACAGGTCCAAAGATCTCTTCCTGAAAAATCCTGTGGTGCGCTTCAATATCAACAATCACAGTTGGTTGAATAAACCAACCATCGCCTGGATCTGGTTCACCACCACAAATGAGATTCCCCTCAGATTTTCCAATCTTAATGTATTCTAAGATTGAATTGTAGGCAGGCTCATTAATAACAGGACCCATATAATTCTCGTAATTTTTTACAGGACCGACTTTGATTGCTTCAACAGTAGGAATAAATTTCTTCATGAATTTATCATATATATTGTCATCAAGAATCAATCTTGAACAGGCAGAACATTTTTGACCTTGAAAACCAAAAGCAGAAGCTCTAGCACCAGTAACAGCACTATCAATATCTGCTTCTGAATCGACAATAATTAGATCCTTACCACCCATTTCAGCGATAACACGTTTTATCCATATCTGACCTGGCTGTGCTTTTCCTGCCTGTTCCACAATGCGCAAGCCAACTGCTTTTGAACCAGTAAAGGCAATGAACCTTGTTTTTGGATGTCGAACAAGGTAATCCCCTGCAATAGCACCGGGACCAGTTAAGAAATTGACCACACCCACAGGCACTTTTGCTTGTTCTATAATTTCCATGAACTTTGCTGCGATCCCTGGTGAACTGCTTGACGGTTTGAGAATCACTGTATTACCACAGACGAATGATGCAGTAGTCATGCCTACCAGGATTGCCAGAGGGAAGTTCCATGGTGGTATAACAATACCAACTCCAAGTGGAATGTAAATCTGTTTATTTATTTCACCCGGAAATTCATATAATTTTGGCCCTTTATCATATCTTAAAACCTCGTGTGCATAATAATCACAAAAGTCAATTGCCTCAGCAACATCTGCGTCAGCTTCAAGCCAGTTCTTGCCTTCTTCAAGAACCATCCAGGCATCCAGTTCAAACCGTCTTTTACGCATAATATTGGCTATCTTAAATAAATAATTTGCCCTGGTTTTAGCCGATGTATAGCGCCAAGATTTGAATGTTTCTAATGCAGCATCCATTGCCTGCTCTGCGGTCTGCTCGTCTGCCTTTTGAAAAGTTCCAATTATTTCACCCTTTTTTGAAGGGTTGTATGAATGGAATTTTTTATCTAATCTAATCCTTTTACCACCTATTATAATACTATATTCCCTGCCGAACTGAGACTCGACTTTAGCAAGGGCTTTTTCCATCTTTTTTCTGATTACAGGTTTGGTAAAGTCATTATATTTTTCAGTTCTGAACGGTTTCATCTGACCTCCTTTACCCCGTATTATAATCAGACAATAAGTGAAGTCAAGGAGAATAGAAGAGATTTCTGAAAGACTTTCAGAAATCTCTGATTACGACACATTTATTGACTTGTACAATAATATGAATATAGTATTTTTATGCATAAAATATCTTATTTTTTCATAATATTAGTGTTATTCCTATTTTGTACAGGTATCAAGGAGCGGCTTGCAATAAAGGAATGTAAATTCTCACTGGTATCAGTTAAGCCGTATAATTTTTCATTCTCAAATCTAAAGCTCGATTTTGAAATCAAGGTCAATAATCCGAATAATATTGATGCAACATTAGATAAATTTACGTATACATTCTATGCTAATGAGACTGATGTGTTCTCAGGCACAACTGGTAAGAGGATTCAAATACCATCTGGGAAATCAAAAATTTTTACAACGACGATAACACTTGAGTACAACAAAATAGGACAAGCATTGGTTACAGCAATGAAGCTTAAGAAAGCAGAGTATAAAGTCAAAGCAAAGGCATATATTAATACAATTATTGGTGAGATAAGTTATCCTGTAGAGATAAGATTAGATTAGAAAACCTCTTTTCGCACCCCGCACCTTATTCTGCTTAATGTGTACGTATTAAGTATGCGTTCTGTAGAACCGCAAGAATAAACAGTAGTTTATCTGCATGCTTATGCTTAACAAGGTGCTGGGTGCGGGGGTGCACAATTTTTGTGCATCAAATACATTTTTTGTGCTTTTTTTAGTATTTTCTCCTGAAATTCCATAACATTTTCCTGGCACAGGATTTGCATAATAATAATGCAGAGGTGAATCATGAAAAACTTTAAAATTCTATTTTATCTTCTAATTTCAGCAAGCATTTTAATGTTTGTAACTTGTTGCTATGAAGGATTTGATAATGAACCGCCTGCTGTGCCAAGGGGCGTACATTCAATAACTGGTGATGAAGAAGTTATGCTTATATGGTATGCAAATACTGAGCCAGATCTTGCTGGATACCGCATCTACAGAAGTTTGACACCGAGTGGTTATTATTATGAAATTGGTGAAACAAATCTCGACCACTTTCTGGATTTTGGATTAATGAATGGACAAACCTATTATTATGCTATTACAGCATTTGACTACGATGGTAATGAGAGTGATCTTTCATACGAACTCGCGTATGATACACCAAGACCTGAAGGATATAATGAGCAAATCTTTGATTATACTGAATATCCAGATTATGCAGGATGGGATTTTAGTACATATTCAGTTGTTGCTTATGATAATCCAGTATGCGATTTTTATTATGGGTATGATGATTTTAATGAAGCTTTTTATTTCTATATTGGTCGATATATGGGCCAAATTCAGGATTTTGGCTATACAGAATCACTCGATGAAATAACATATGCACCTCAAGAAGGCTGGTCTTCAACCGGTATTGTTGAGGCAATTTTAGGTCATACTTATATTGTCTATACCTGGGATTATCATTATGCTAAATTCCGTGTAAGTTCAATCGGGTCAAACTATGTAGTTTTTGACTGGGCATATCAGGTTGACCCCAATAATCCAGAATTGGTAATAGGACAATAAAATGAAGTCCATATCACTTTCTAACATCTATTTAGCAAGAAGAAAATACCAGCTTGCACAGAATTTGAAGAGGATAATCCAGGATCTTAGAAAGGGAACAATTGTCATTGATTCTGACAAATTAGTTCCCAAGATGTTAGAAATAGGTAATACAAGGGGAACAGCAGATTTCGAAAAATCAGTGAAAGATCTATTGGCAATGTTAGCCAAGAAGATACCATCTGCTGAGTATAGACAGGATTTTGAAAAATATATATAATAAAGGAGGTTAAAATGAAACGCCTATTATTATTAATGTTAGCCGCCATACCTTTGTTTGCATTCAGTGTTAATTTCATCTTCTGTGATTATGATTATGATGATGAAGATTATTGGTATGACGAATACTGGGAAGATGAATACAGGTATGATGGCTACTGGTATTATTATCCGCATGGATACTATTGTGTCCATTATGTATGGTGGTATCCATGGTGGTGGGATTGGTATTGGTACAGGTGCCATTGGGTCCATCACTTTAGCTGGGATTTCTTTTACAGTGGATTCTATGTTGTGTGGTATAATAATGGCTGCTGGTGGTACAGGCCAAGATATGGTCGCTATGTAAGGTATAGATTACCATATACTTATTATGAAGTAAGATACAGAGCAAAACAGCATGGTATATATTTACCAAAGAAGGCGCCGCGCGAGATTAATGTACCATATAAAGCGAGTAGGATCATGACACTTGCTAAACAAAAAGACCCAAAGTTGTTTTCCCGTATTGAAAAAGAGCATAAAAGCGGTAATCTTGAAAAGATGAAAAAGCAATATACTACAAAGGTGGAAAAGGACATTGCTAACAAGAATCAAGAGTACAAAATAAAAAGCAGTAAGACGAAATACGAAAAATCGACCAATATCAAAAAATACGACTCATATGCTCCTACAAAATATAGTGGTGAAAAGAGTACGAAGAAACATACTACTACATATAGTACAAAAAAGGATTATTATCAAGGTAAATCTAAATCCTATACTACGAAAAAAGACAAAAGTAATTCTGAGCTGAATAGAAAGTCCTATCAAGATGATGATAAAAAATTGATAAAGAAGGAGAATAAAGACGAAAAATCTAATGACAAAAAATACGAGTATAAAAAGGAAAGTGTATCCAGGGATAAATATAGTAAATCGCCAAACTACCAAAAGAGTAAACAGGCTTATGATACTAAAGATAGAAAAACATACGAATCGTATCCGTCAAGAAAAAAGAGGTAATTATGTTTCCGATTATGCTGCTGTCTTTATTAGTCCTACAATATAGCCCATTGAATATTGATATCTGGGTTGATAAAGAAGAGGCAATATACTATACAACTGAGAATCTCAAGATCTTTTTCCGAACAGATCAGGACTGCTATGTTGCAGTGTATGACATCGAAGTGGGGGGAAGAGAGTATCTTCTCTTCCCCCTTGAGGGTGAAAATGGCTGGGTTGAGGCTGGAAAGACATATGAATTGCCTACGAAAACAGCTGATTATGATTATGTTATTAGCGGTCCAGAGGGTATTGAGACAATTGTTGTTGTAGGTTCGAGAGAAAGATTACCCGGGCTCAATGACGAAGGGCCGGATGTGGTAAGAGAAGCCATTGAGATTTTTGTGAAAGAACCTGAGCCCGGTAAACTCAGAATTATATCCACACCAGATAATTGTCGAATATATATATCTGAAGCAGAATATGGTGATCAGGAATATATCGGCGAGGCACCGCGAACTATTGTCCTGAGACCAGGTGAATATATTGTTAAGATTAAGAAATCGGGCTATCGAACCCTGACCAGAAAAATCTGGCTTGAACCTGGAGAACGAAGAAGAATTTTCGTCAAACTTAAACCGTATTGACATAATGAATAATTTCTTTATAATTAAAGGAGTAGAAATGAAGAGATTTATAATACTAATCTTTTTTGCAAGTCTGTTGTTCGCGGTAAAACCAGTGCCGCGAATCAAAAAGGCAAATAATGATAAAGGATCAGTAGTGAAAACTGAAAAGATAGCCGAACACAAGAAACAGAATAGTTATGAAAACAAGGCAAAGATTAAAAAGGATGATTTTATAGATACTGATTCAAATGGTGTAAATGACCAGCGTGAGGATGATCTTCAGAAGATAAAACAATTAAAGACAAAACACAAAGATTTATTAAAAAAGAATAGCAGCGGAAAAAAAGAGAAGATTAACAAAACCAGCACACAAAAATCGAGTAAATCTACAAAAAAGAGAACTAAATAATTATATATTTAATTAAAATAGACTACAGTTCGGTCATTACGAGGGACGAAGTCCCGAAGCAATGACAAAAGCGAACTCAAACATAGGAGATTGCTTCGCTATCGCTCGCAATGACAGGTGGGCAGTGAGATTGCTTCGCTATCGCTCGCAATGACAAAAGCGAATTAACTTTTTGGGAACACAATTTTTCGACTTTTGAATTATAAATTACACTAATCCTTGATGTTCGCTTTAATTCGATTCATTCGAATTTCAAAATAGAAGGCCAAAACCTATATAGAATAATCGTGGTGATGAAAAAACGATTTCTTTTACTAAATGGTACATATTAATATGACCTATTCTTTTTCCTTCATAAACTTTTTTTCCAATCTTAAAGATTTCATTATATTCTTTATCAGTCAATTTTAAATAAGCCTTTCTTATCCTGTGGTGAAATTTTATCTCCTTTAAAATTTCTTTTTTTATCTCTGCTTCAAAATAATCTTTTTTACCTTTCAATCGTAAAACAGCATTTCTTCCAGCAATGATACCTGATTTTACGGCATTGGCAATACCTGCTCCATTCAACGGATTAACAAATCGAGCTGCATCACCGGCAAGGAAGAAATTTTTACCAGAAAATCGTTTTAGGAGCGTTGCCGGTACACCACCAAACCTCTTTTCTGTTATTTTACCATTAGCAAATTCCTTTTTAACCCACTTATCAAGAAAATGTATTGCTTTTTTCTTCGTCTTTACGGGTGATATGCCTAATCCGATATTAGCCGAATTGTCCGATTTTGGAAATATCCACGCATAACCGCCAGGTGCATATTCATCGCCAATTATAAGATGGGTGTATTGCGATTCAATCTTTATTCCTTCGATTAAATACTGCGCACATACCACAATATCATTCAAATTCAATCTTGTATTAATGCCCATCCATTTTCCAACATTAGAAGCAATACCATCGGCACCAATCAGAAACTTAAATTTATATCTTTTTTCCTCATTGGATTCATTTACAATGACTTCATCGTTTTCTATATTGATTGCTTTGGCTGATGTTTTTATTACAGTGCCTTGTGCCTTAGCCATGTTTGCAAGTGCTGCATCGAATATTTTACGATCTAAAATCCAGCCACATTCGGGAAATTCCATCTTAAATTCTTCACCATCTGGTCCACGAATGATTGAACCGAATAAATTCCGAGATATCCATTCGGGTTTGATATCTAAGTAATCTTTTATTGTGCTTTTTGATAATCCTTCTGCACATACAACCGGAATTCCTATCTTGGGGTGTTCTTCTAATAATAAAACAGAGATGTTTTCTTTAGCTGCGGTAAATGCCGCAGCACTACCTGCGGGTCCGGCACCAATAATGATTAAATCAAAATTATTAGACATATGTATAATGGTGATTTATTATTTGCCCTTAAGGTATTTTCGTTTTTTCAGACTCTTTGGCATATAATCCTGTTCAACCTTTGCATCAGGGTAGTTGTGGGGATATTTGTATCCTTTTCCATAGCCGAGCTTTTTCATTAAAGGCGTTGGTGCATTGCGGATATGCATGGGAACTGGTTCAGCCAGTGTCTTCAAGGCATCTTCCTTTGCTTGTTCATATGCCAGGTAGATCTCATTGCTCTTTGGTACCTTTGCAAGATATACTACACATTCTGCCAGAGCCAAATCGCCTTCTGGCCTGCCTATGAAATCTACAGCATCCTTTGCCGCAATTGCTACGACAAGTGCCTGAGGGTCAGCAGCACCAATGTCTTCAACTGCAAAACGTACCAATCTTCGTGCAATGTATAAAGGATCTTCACCTGCCTCGAGCATCCGCGCCAACCAGTATAAACCAGCGTCTGGGTCAGAACCCCTTAATGACTTGTGCAATGCTGAGATTATATTATAATGTTCCTCACCTTGTTTATCATATTTTAATGCCTTTTTCTGAACAACATCTTCAACAGTTCTTAGATCGATAATTTTTTCCCTGGATGCCAAACTTGACAATTCGAGTGCATTCAAAGCTACTCTTGCGTCGCCATCAGAAATATTGGCAATAAAATCCAATGCCTCAGGGGTTAACTCAAATTTACCTGCAAATCCTTTTTCAGATGCCAATGCTCTTTTTATAATTTTTTTCATGTCCTTGAAAGTTAAAGGATTAATCATGTAGACCTTTACGCGCGAAAGAAGACTGGAATTTAATTCGAATGACGGGTTTTCAGTGGTCGCTCCAATCAGAATGATTATTCCTTTTTCAACGTATGGTAAAAATGCATCCTGCTGAGCTTTGTTAAAACGGTGAATTTCATCAATAAATATTATTGTATCTCGATTATATAATTTCTTACATTTTTCTGATTGTTGCATATGCTTTTTTATTTCTACAATGCCGCTTGTGGCGGCAGAGAATGAGGTAAAATCGGCAGAGAATTTTTTTGCAAAAAGTCGTGCAATCGTTGTTTTGCCACTGCCTGGTGGTCCGAAAAGAATCATTGAGAATAATCGACCTTTCTCAACCTGTTTTGTAATTGGGCAACCGGGCCCTAAGAGATGTTCTTGACCAAGAACATCTTCAAAATTTTCTGGTCTTACTCTGTCGGCAAGTGGTGTTTTATCCATGTTTGTGGATTATTGTTGCAAAATTAAATATAAGTAGAAGAATGGGATAGAAAAGATCAATGAATCTAAACGATCTAAAAACCCTCCATGTCCAGGAAAGATCTTTGATGCATCTTTGAGACCAACCTCGCGCTTCATTCCTGATTCAAATAGATCACCGATTGTACCCATGGCACCGATCCCCAATGTTATTAATATTACATCTAAATAATTGAACGAAGTTATCCATAGTTTGCTCAATAATAAAGCAAAGGGAAATGTTAAAGGAAAGGCAAGAAGTGTACCTTCCCATGTTTTTTTTGGACTCACATTTTTTGCTAATTTATGTTTGCCAAATCTTGAACCTGTAAGATATGCAAAGGTATCATAAAGCCAGGTTAATATCAAGGGCACAAGGGCAATACCAAAACCCATTTTCCTCAGGGGAATAAGTGACGAGGGAAGCAGAGATATGTAAATAATGCCAAATATTACTGCTGACGTTTCAGCCAAAAAATTGGGCTTGCGACGCGAACCCGGGAATCTCATTGTTGATAATAGACAGACAAAGAAAAAGAAAATGGAGAATGGCAGAAAAAGAGGGACTTCATAATAGATAAGTAAAGGTATTGAATATGCGGGTAAAAACACTGCAAGTGTATGGGGATATATGTCTTTGCGATGCCAGAATCTGAGGTATTCGTTAGTCGCAAAGGTTATAAAAAATAACAATAATATGGGCAATAGTATATTGTTAATCCAAAGGCAAAGGATTGTAACAGCAACGAGTATGATTCCTGTTAATATTCTTTTTGGTAATTCTTTAGACACGTCCAAAAAGACGCTCCCTCTTTTTAAATTCGTCTATTGCTTTGATAAATTCATTTTCTCTAAAGTCAGGCCACAGTGTTTTTGTGAAATATATTTCAGAATAGGCAATCTGCCAGAGTAGAAAATTTGAGATTCTTTCTCTATTTTCAGCCCCTGTTCTTATTAAAAAATCAGGGGCTGGTAAAGTAGGATCATACAAAAAATCAGCAAATTTTTCTTCATCGAGGTTATCAATCTCTAAATGTTTATCCCGGTCTTGTTTTATGATTTTCTTTACAGCATCAACAATTTCACTGCGCCCGCCATAGTTTAGGCACAATGTCAAAACAAGTCCGTCATTATTTCTGGTAAGAGTTAAGGAATGATCCAGAGCTTTTACTGCACCAGGATATAGAGCATCCAATCTGCCGATCGCATTTATTCGTACTCTATTTTTATGGAGTTCAGGTGTTTCTTTCACAAGCATCTCCTTAAGCATTTTCATGAGGGCTTTTACTTCTCTTTCTGGCCTTTGCCAGTTTTCCGTTGAAAACGTATAAAGGGTTAAAAACTTTATCCCCATTTTCTGTGATGCTTTTACAATTACACGTACTGACTCAACGCCTTGACGGTGGCCAATAACCCGCAGCAATCCCCGTTTTTTTGCCCATCTACCATTGCCATCCATAATAATTGCCACATGTTTAACCTTTAGCATAATGTATTATATCTTCAAACACAGTCTTGTCAACGTTCTGTTTTAAGCAATCACAGAGATTTCTGAAAAAGACCAGAAATCTCTGTGATCTTTCTGTTATCACCGTAATCTTGAGAGCGATGAATACTTTTTCAGAGCTCTCGCGTAAAGTTCTTGACTTCTGTTA
>SOIY01000089.1 GCA_004376785.1 Candidatus Stahliibacteriota bacterium
CTCACCTACCGGTGAGCTCCATAAATCTAAGTCTCATTTTACTTTTAACTTGCTTACCGTGAATTTTAACTTTTAACTTTTTACTTTTTACTTGTTTACTGTATCACTATCTCTATCTTTGAATATTTTGGTTTTAAACCGGGAATAAATCTGGGGGTTGTTTTTATAGCTTCTTCAGGTAAAACAACTCGCTCGATAATTGCATCCATTATTACCTTACCTCGTGATTTTGCCATTGATTCGGATTCTGAATAAGAGTAAATAACAACCTCTCTTTTAAAGTTCTCTTTAATTATGTTTGCAACCTCATCAAGATATTCTGATGCTTCAGTACTTAAATAATTAGACTTCTCATTAAAAAGTTCACTAGAAGATATTGCTATAATTTTACTGTCTTGCTCATCATAAACAATCCCGGTAAACTTGTAGGAACGTCCAGCAATCCTTGTGGGATTACCAACTGCGTCGAACGCTGTAAATACATAATTATAAATCTCGTCCATATTACTCATCTCACCATTATCAGTTCTGCCATCCCAGGATATAGAGGCCGGTGGTAAACCCCGCTCTGCATACCTCCTTATGACATCACCATTTGTATCAGTAATGATCAGTTCCCATGAAGAGACAGTTTTTTGAAACCTTGGAATAATGAGTGCAATACTGCCATACATAAATCTACCAATCAAAGGAATACGTAGATATTCACTATGCAAATATAATATCGGAGTATTCAATTTATCAATCGTTGCATAAAGTTTCTCGTCAAACAGATATCTTTCTTGAGAAATTACTGAATCTAATGGTGAAAAAGGCTTTAACTCTGGTGAAAGATTAATTTTTCTGTCTTGAATCTTAAATTCCACTTTCCCCTTTATGACTTCTTCACCAATCTCATGTTCACCTTTTTCTGCTTCTTGCGTAAACAGAAAAACAATCAATAACAAACCCATTTTAAACTCCTTTAAAAATTCAAAGGTAACGTCTATCTATCCACATACAAATCTAAAGGTTACAACTCCCCATTGTGTTTCCTGAACCACGTTTGAAGGCAAAGGAGCAAACCGCCATTTTTTTATGGCATTAATAACTACCTGGTCTAAATCAGGATAACCAGAAGAGATTTCTATCAATGAACCTTCTCTAACATCACCAGATGATTCAACCCAAATTCTTATCTTAACGACTCCGGAAATACCCTGACGTAAACACCACACAGGATATTTTGGTAAAATTTTACTTAAAATCTGGCGGCCTGCAATTGGTCCGGCAAGCGAAATTTGTGTTTTGCCTTTTTCAACCTTCAACTGTTGTTCAACAGTCGCTTCGACTTTTTTGCCGATCGCAGAAGTTTTTGGAGCTGGTGGTTTCTTGTCGATTTTGATTGTGGGTGCTTGTGCCTTACGACCGATGCTACCGGCACCTCCTATTCCTACTCCACCTTCACCACCGGCACCCTTTGGGAGATTTCTGGCGAGTGATATCGGTTTTTCAGCAAGAATCTCATCTGTGCTTTTCATTGTTCCAGCTTTACCATTGCCAATCCTCACTACGTCACCAATATCCTCACTAACCATATATCGGTCCAGATCAATCGTTGCTTGACTTCTATCGAGTTTTGCATCAAGGTCAATAGCCGGTGTTACAATCTCACCACCATACGCAGATGGTTCTGCATCAGAATAACTATCCTTAATATCATTCCAAATTGAACCTTTGGAAATAACCCTGGCAACTTCAGGACGATACGACTGGTCAATAAATGTGATTTCCTTTATATCTTCATAATCAAAAGTAGTGAGTTTACCCGATCCCGAAAAAAGAATAAAAAGCAGAATATGTAAAATAATTGAAATCCCTATACCTATGTCTAAACGTTTATCTCTAAACATCATTCGCTTTTAGGATTTTTGGTAGCACAAGCAATGCGCTTTGCACCACACTTTTTTACATTTGCCAGAATTTCAAGAACATCACGGTGAAAAACATTTTTATCCGCTCTAATAACGACCAATTGGTATGGATCTTTCTCGAGTTCTTGGTAAATTACATCAGTGAGCTGTTCAGGAAGAATCTCAACATCATTAACAAAAAGACGGCTATCCTCTGTATAGGTAATGGTGAGATTCTCCTCGGTTTTCGTTTCAGCAGTATGTGCCCTGGGAACATCAACCGGTGTCTGGGTGTGAGTCATTATCATCGGTGCAAGCACCATCATAGCTAATACCAATATTAAACCAACACATGCCATTGGTAAAATATCTATATTTGCCATTGGTTTCATCGTCTACTCCTTAGAAGCGCCAATTCACCTGCACCATTTTGTTTTGCCAAATCGAGGACATGAACAACTCGTTCATATCGCACATCAGGTTCGGTTGAAATTATAACTTTGCGCGCGACACTTCGGGCAAGTAGTTCAGGCAGTAGTTCTTCCAATCTTTCATAGGTTACTAATTCCTCATTTAGCAATATTCCCCCATCATCAAGCAGGTAAATATTAACCTTAATGTCGCTGACCTGAGTCGCACCAGCCTTTGCTACACCCGGAGTATTTACAAAAATTCCCGACTCGAAAAACAACGGTATTGCTACAATGAAACCGAGAACGAGTGATAAAGCAATATCTACAAGAGAATTTAATATCAGTCCTTGAGAATGATGATCAAATCTTAAACGCCTGCGTTTACGCATTTTTAGAACTTCCAGGTTGTGTCCGCAGGTGGTGGTGAATCTTGTGGACTGAAAGCAGATTCGGCTGCCGGCACAGAAGCAGGATCAGATGCCTTTGTTCCCGATGATTGCTTTTTCAAATTATTGAATAAAACTACTATCCGATCACTTATCCCGTCAAGTTCCATTGACAATTCATTACTTTTCTTGCTAAAGTAATTATAAAAGAACAGGGTTGGAATTCCTATAAACAGACCAAATGCCGTGGTCAAAAGCGCTTCAGCAATACCGCTCGAGATTACTGCTGGACCACCAGAACCAGTAATTGAGATATTGTGAAAAGCTTTTATCAATCCCATCACGGTCCCTAATAAGCCAAGTAGTGTGGCGGCATTTGCCAGAGTTCCCATGCCACCTAAGTAGCGGTCAAATTTAACCTTTTCTTCAATTACAAAGCTCGCAAGGATGTCTAAAAGATTATCAGATTCAAGATGACGATTATTTAATGCAACCATAAATAAACCACTAAGGGAATTTTTCTTTTGATTTGCATGATTAAGCGCAGCATTAGGTCCCTGTCCTCTAATTATCTGTCTGAAACTCAAATAGCCTTTTCGAGAATCAAAACGATTTCTCGTAAAGTAGATAAATCTCTCAATAATCAATGCTAATGCAACAATAGAACAGACAAGCAAGATATCCATTACAAAACTTCCTTTAAAAATCTCAATAATTGATTGTCCTAAAATCATCTAACCTCCTTTTAGTACTAAAACCCTAAT
>SOIY01000166.1 GCA_004376785.1 Candidatus Stahliibacteriota bacterium
CCTAAGCTTTTTCTACTGGTTTTAAGAGATGAAATTTTTTTTAAAAAACACTTGACAAATAATAACATTTGATTTATATTTACATTAGAAATGAAATAAGGAAAGACAAAATGATTGATTTGATTCGAATTCTTGGCTCTGATCATATTTTTGAGATAATCGATTTTCTCAAAAAGAATCCTGACCAAAATGCCTCTTTTATTGCTGATAATTTAAATATCCACATCCTCACCGCTCAGAGAGTATTAGAAACACTGGAAAAATATGGTTTTGTGAAATCAAAAGAAAAAAGAGGAGTCGGAAGGCCTTCGAAGATTTTTTCTTATCTTGGAGGTGAATTTAAAGTAAATCTTGATAAAATATTTTCTGGGTATGATTTAAAAGACAAACTTATAAGGGAAACAGGAATAGATGAAATATCATTCAGTTATGATGTTGATAAGGAGATAGTGAACGCCATTCTTATCGGCGGCAAGAAAGGGGAAAAAATAAAGCTTGATCCTAAAAAGGGGAGATTTCTCTGGCTTGTGCCTCCACCTGATTCAAAAGGGGAGACAATTGAAAGTATCAGTAAAAAGGCTGGAATCCCCCTTATAGATGCCATTAAATTTAGTCTGGAAATGCAGGATCTTGAAATACTGGAGGTAATACGATGAACATCTTCTCTATATTCATTGGTTTGTTTTTAATGCTCCTTTTTTATTTTGCCATTCATATGATCATAAACAGGGGTAAGATTGAACTGAAATATTTATTATTCATATTGCTGTATTCATTATTTGTAGGAACACCCGTAGCTTATTTCAATTTTTTCCCGGAGAGATTTAATCCGATTTTTTACATCGTTTATTACATCGTCATTCTATTACCCTCTTTTGGTCTTGAATTATACAACTGCATGAAGGGAAGACAAGCGTGGAGAATATTCATTCTTCTTTTTGTTGGTATAGTTCTGATACTTTTAAGCCCGATTCTTGAAACTGGAAGATTCCTGATTATTCTCATTGGGTTTTTATTCCTTACCGGATTTTTTGTTTATCATTTTCGATATCCACATTTAAACCCGATGTGGCTGGATGATATGGCAAAAAAAGCTGCAGGAGGTGTAGAAAAAAAATGTAGATACAGTTCAAAGCCGGTCATTGTTCATATTCCCTCCCAGAAAACTAGCTGCTCACGCTCTTTTGGTATTTTTCTGCTTTTCAAGAAAAAAAATGCCGTAGTGAAAATAAGCAGAGATTTTCATGAAATGTTAGGCCGGCCGAATATGGAAAGATATGCAGAGGAGCTTGTAAGAAGAATAAAAGAAAAAATCAAAGAAGAAGTAAGATAAATGAATAAAATCTTAACTGCAAAGCATATCACAATTACGATTTTTAAAGGGATATTGGTGTCAATTATAGGCCTTGTTGGAGCTTCCGCTGGAGGAATAATTACATCAATATTGGGATTGCCTGGGGTAAATCTCCCTGAAAGCGTAGATCTTCAAAGAATTTTCTTACAAAATTTCTTTACAGGAATTTTTATTGCTGTACTTATTGGGGAGATGTTTAAGAAATTGAAAATTGGATTTTTGGCCAGGTTCATATTTATATTTATATTTTATTACCTGAATAATCATTTTCTTTTGGCGATTGAAGCAAGTGTTTTTACAAACATAATGAACCTTTCATTCGGAGCAGTATTTGGAATATTCCCATCTTTACTTATTGCTCTTGGAATCTCGTTATTCTGGCCTTCATCGAGACTGGATAAAGCGATTTTAGCGCGCTTTTCTGAATATTTTAAACGTAAAAAGCCTGGAACATTCATTTTAAGATTCATCGGTGCCTGGCTAATATTTATCGTAATTTATTATCTTATGGGAATGATAGTTAGCCCGATCGTGGTTCCTTATTATCAGAATCCCGATAATAACCTGGGATTGGTTTTGCCACCACAGAGTACAATCGTAAAAGTTCAATTATTGCGCGGTTTTCTATATTTATTATCTGTGCTGCCCATTTTTATTCTCTGGAATGCAGGTAAGAAGAGCCTTTTTTTATGGTTAAGTTCGATATTTATATATCAAAATATCGCAATGGGTATGTTATTTACCGTTTGGTTACCTGCTAAGCTAAGAATTGCCCATTCCATCGAATTAACCTTAGATTCAATATTGTTGGCACTTTTCTATGTTGTTTTATTGTATATTCCCGCTAATAGAGTCAAAGAGAGCAAAAATGACGACTAAATTGCAGAACTCAAGACTTCACCGGCCTACTGAGGTTAAAATCAGTTTAACTTTTCAATTATCTGACTAAACCCTAAAAATGAAACAGAGAAAATGCTCAAATCTCATTGTATTCCCTGAATACGATTATTGTTTTTATTTTAGATGGTTTTGATGAGAAAATTTATTACATGGATTAGTTTAATTCTTATTTTTTCTGTTTCTATGTGGGGGAAAATTAACTTTTTTTCTAAATTGTTTACTGAACCCATTGAGACTTTATATATTATTATGAAAGATGGGACGCCGTTTAGATATACGAGTTTCGATGAAAATAGAATTTGGCTCAATGTGGAAGAAATGGAAAGAGGCTTAAGGACGCCAGATAGAAAGTATTCTATTAGTGATATAGCCATTATTATCCATAACCATTTGATTGAAGATAAATGCTCCGATGATGATAGAAGGCAATTAAAGGATTTAAAAAAACATGGATTTAAAGGGCTATTTTTAATATATTGTAAGCGCACAAATAAGACATATCACGTCCAAGATTAGCATTTTAGACAACTCATATAGACAAATCCCATCAGATATCCAATTTCGAAGAAGTGGAAATCAAAATAATAAAAATTATTAGGAACTCCCCTTTTTAGACGGTCATTCGTCCGTAGTGGGTTATACAAAAAGCTTGAGAAAAGCAACTACTATGGATATTCTTATATACTGAATTTCATAATATCTGGCTGGCTGTATATATGGAAGGCGATGATTTTGAACTAATTCTTTTCCTTTTTAGATTTTTTTTGATGTTGTCTTTTTTCGTTGATATAATCTAGTGCACAAGAAGAGTAATAAAAAAACCATGGAAAGAGAAGAAAAGTAATGGAATATTTTGTTTTCAGAGTCATCTGATAATCTCAGGAAAAGAAGGAACTTCAGTAAGCCGCTCAAGATACATTAATTTTTTGGCCCACGAAGATTTCCCCAGAGAAGAGAGCTCAAGGATTGGAAAAAAAAGTGGAAAAAGATCATAAAGGAGAAAGAATATGATAAATATTTTCAAAAAAAAGCTTTTAGGATTCTCCTCATTCATAGTGATATTTATTTTTTTTAACATTTTTGTGGCCGATGGCATTTCGTCTGAAAAGAGCAAAGGACATTTTCCAGTTTCTGTTTGGTATGCGGGTGGTAAAGCTCGGGCACCCATGCTTGAAAAAA
>SOIY01000105.1 GCA_004376785.1 Candidatus Stahliibacteriota bacterium
GTAAAACCAGGAGAAAAGATTCCTGCAGATGGAGAAGTAGTTGATGGTGAGACATCAGTTAATGAAGCCATGCTTACCGGCGAATCAAAACCCGTATCCAAAAAGGCAGGTGCAAAAGTCATAGGAGGTTCAATCAATGGTGAAGGTTCGATTACTGTAGAGGTCAAAAAGACTGGCAAAGATTCCTTTCTTTCACAGGTAATAGAACTGGTCAAAGAGGCACAGGAGAGCAAGTCAAAAACCCAGGATTTGGCAAATCGTGCTGCCTTATGGCTTACTATCATAGCTCTTACAGTCGGGTCGATAACACTTTTTATATGGTTGGTAGTAATGAATAAGGACTTTGCCTTTGCCCTTGAGCGGACTGTCACTGTAATGGTGATTACATGCCCTCATGCGCTTGGGCTTGCAGTCCCTCTGGTGGTTGCTGTCTCAACTGCCATCTCGGCAAAAAACGGTCTACTTATAAGAAACCGTGCTGCATTTGAGAAGGCGCGCAATATTCAGGCAATAATATTTGATAAAACAGGAACACTTACACAAGGAAAATTCGGTGTTACAGATATCGTAACCTTCACGAGTGACTGTAAAGAAGAAGAAATTATGAAATACGCTGCATCAGTGGAGACCCATTCTGAGCACCCAATTGCAAAGGGGATTGTTTCTTCATCTAAGGAGACTTTTTCTGTTGAGGGATTTAGAGCAATTCCAGGTAAAGGCGCACAAGCAAACGTAAATAGTAAAAATGTAAAGGTTGTTAGTCCAGGGTATCTGAGAGAACAGAATATTCCAGTTACAGATGAAAGAGTTGAAAAACTCTTTTCACAGGGTAAGACTGTTGTCTTTGTCATGATTGACGGGAAGTTATGTGGTGCCATTGCCTTAGCCGACATTATACGGCCAGAATCTAAAAAGGCGATCTCAATGCTTAAACAAATGGGCATTAAATGTATGATGCTCACTGGAGACAACAAACAGGTTGCCAAATGGGTATCTGAGGAAATAGGACTTGATGAATATTTTGCCGAGGTTTTACCTCAAGAAAAGGTAACAAAAGTAAAAGAGGTTCAGTCGAGAGGACTGGTCGTAGCAATGACCGGTGATGGCGTAAACGATGCGCCTGCACTTGCACAGGCAGATGTGGGTATTGCCATTGGTGCAGGTACTGATGTTGCTGTTGAAACAGCAGACATCATCCTTGTGAGGAGTAATCCTCTTGATGCAATGGCAATAATTGGTCTTGCACGCGCAACATACAGAAAGATGGTGCAGAACCTTGCATGGGCAACAGGTTATAATGCGTTTGCCATACCACTCGCAGCAGGAGTGCTTTATAAGTCAGGCATACTTCTCAGTCCTGCTATGGGTGCAGTACTCATGTCTTTAAGTACTGTAATTGTGGCAATTAATGCGCGATTTTTGAGGGTTGTGAAATGAATAACTGGAAAAAGGACCCAGTATGTAAAATGGATGTAAATGAAGACGAAGCCATAAAGACAGATTATGACGGTGAGACATACTATTTCTGTTCAGAAGGTTGCCGAGATAAATTTTTAGAAGAAAAAACACACAAGATCCCTCGCACTTCCTATGAACTCATAATTATTGGAGGCGGTCCCGCAGGTCTAACAGCTGCGGTATATGCGGCCACGCTAAAGATGAACGCCTTTCTTATAACTAAAGACCTTGGAGGACAAGCTATTGACAGTACAAAAATAGAAAATTACATGGGCTATGATTTCATAACAGGGCCCGAGCTCATAGAGAAATTTAAATATCAGATGATTCATTCGCATTACATTGACCACCTGATGAGTGAAGTAGAGAAGATTGAACCTGCAAAAGATGGATTTCAGGTTACAACCTCAGAATTTAATAAATATTTCACCAAAACATTAATCATAACGACAGGCATGACAAGGAGAAGATTGAACGTACCAGGCGAGGAAAAATTTCAAAGAAAGGGGGTCTTTTATGGTAATATTCAGGACTTCTCTTTTGTTCAAGGATTAGATGTTGCAGTGATTGGCGGTGGAAATTCAGCATTACAAATTGTCGAAAATCTGCACACTACTGTCAAAAATATACACCTCGTTTCTGATAGCAATCTTACCGCGGACTCTGTGATAATTGAACGAATTAATCAGTATGATAATCTGCATAAATATGAAGGGTTTAAGGTTATTGAATTTGCTGGTGTAAAAACTCTTGAGAATGTAACAATCAGAAAGAAAGCAGAAGAAAAAATTGTTAATATTCCAGTTAGAGGAGTATTTATAGCTATTGGTCTTCAGTCTAATTCTTCGCTCATCTCGAATTTGGTTAAACTTAATGAACGAGGAGAAATTATTATCAATTCAGATTGCTCGTCTTCTTATCCAGGGATTTTTGCTGCAGGAGATGTAACAGATGCATTCGGAAAGAGAATAATCATTGCCTCAGGTGAAGGGGCAAAAGTTGCACTGGCTGCAAGGCGTTATATACTGAATCTCAGAAAAAAAGGTGATTAAACATAAAGGACAATAGGGTATGATGATGACTACTCAACAAAGTAAAAGGATCAATACAAAGGAAAAATATAATCGTATTGCACGTTGGTATGATTTATTTGAGTTTATGATAGAATTACTGGCTTTTGCTCATTGGCGCAAACACCTCTTCAAATTAATAAAAGGGAAAGAAGTCTTAGAAGTCGGAGTCGGGACTGGTAAAAATTTAAGGTATTATCCAATTGATGCAAAAGTGACTGCAATAGATTTCAGCGAGAAAATGCTGAAGTACGCAAAACAGCGGGCAGCGAAGATAGGCTTAGATGCTAACCTTAAAAACATGGACGTACAAGCTCTTCAATTCGAATCTAATTCTTTTCCCAATATTATCGCAACTTTTGTATTTTGTTCAGTCCCCGATCCTGTTATAGGATTGAAAGAAATAAAAAGAGTTTCTATTCCTAATGGTCGATTAGTCCTACTTGAACACGTCAGGCCCAAGAATCCATGGCTTGGTAAACTATTTGACTGGTTTAATCCTATCGCAGTAAAACGCACAGGTGTAAATATCAACCGTGATACAGCTGAGAACATTCGCAAGGCAGGCTTCGAGATTGAATTGGAGAAAAATTTACTTGGTAATGTTTTTAAGCTTTTTGTTGCGAGACCACGAAGGTTAACAAAGATATAATTTTTTAATCTACGTAACTTTTAAAACTTTTATCCGTCTTATATAATAGGAGGTGATAAGAATGACAAAAGACCCAATTTGTGGAATGATGGTAGAGCCTGAAAAAGCGGAATTCAAGACCGAGCAGGATGGAAAAACCTACTACTTTTGTTGTGAGGCGTGTAAGGGCAAATTTGATAGAAAACCAGTAAGCGATCCAAAAAAGAAAGGTTTTTTCACGCGATTTTTAGAAAAAATTGCCAAGGCTAATACGGAAAAATTCGGTAGTGAACCACCATCTTGTCACGGTCGTTAATAAGTTTTGTCTAAAACTAAGAATAACATAACCATAATTTACATTTATTTCTGATTTTCTCATTTTGTCAATTGACAAAATGAGAAAATGATAAGGTTCGAGCTGTTTCACATATTTTGCTGAAATTTATAATTGATAAAGATTAATCAGGTATTTCAGGCCACAAATAGAAAGAACCAGTGATAATAATGGTTGGATTATGATTTGCTTTTGTCTTTATATACTCTATTGCTCTCTGAATTGATGGAGCAATAGTAAGTTTTTTTTGATATTTTTTCGCTTTTTTGTATAAATCAATTGGCTCCATTGCCCTTGGGTTATCTGCCTTAACAAGTAGAACTTCTTTTGCTCTTGGAAAAATGTATTTCAGGCAATATCTAATATCTTTATCCCTGTTAGTGCCAAATATTAAATAGAGATCTTTAGTATATATAAGATTCAGATTTTTTTCCAGGGCTTCAAAAGAATCATCATTATGAGCGCAATCATATATTAATAATGGATTTTTTGATAGCACCTCAAATCTGCCATGCAGGTCTGTTTGCTTAATACCGTTTTGTATGGCTGGTTCAGTTATTGCATATCCTTTTTTTCTTAATTCATTTAATACAGACATAGCTATTAGTAAATTTTCAACCTGATGTTTTCCTGGTAAAGGTAAAAAAGCATTAAATTTTCCGATTTCTCCGTTAATTTTTAAATAACTGCCTTTTATTGATTGTTTTAAAATCTTGATATTATGTTGGTCTTCGGCAAAGATAATTTTATTGTGTTGTTTTTTAGCTACTCTTTTTATTACTTGTTCTACACTCGATCGCTGGTGAATGGTGATCAATCGGCTACAAGCTTGTTGAGTGGATATTGTGATAACTTTTCCCCCTCTTTTATCCTCCCACATTTGTGGGGGAGGGAAGGGTGGGGGTTTTATAATTCCTGCTTTTTCTCTGGCGATCTGAGATAATTTGTTACCGAGTAGATCTGTGTGATCGTAACCGATTTTTGTTATTACTGATATTATCGGGTGTGTAACATTTGTTGAATCGAGCCTGCCGCCCAGTCCAACCTCGAGGATTGAGAAATCAGTTTTTTTCTTTAAAAAATGCAAGAACGCAATCATAGTAAGTACTTCAAAGAATGTACTTGCCCCATGAAATTCAAGGTGTTTAATAGGGGGTGTCCCAGATAATTTTCTGTATTTCACGGGGCTTGCCCCATGTTTTCTTTTAATATAAGGTCTTATTAGCTTTATATATTTCATTAAATCCTGGTTCGAAATCTCAATATTATTGATTTTTATTCTTTCATTTATTTTTTGAAGGTGGGGTGAGGTAAATAATCCAACCCTGTACCCGCAGGATTCCAGACATGAACTAATCATTGCCGCAGTAGAACCTTTTCCCTTTGTTCCTGCAATATGTATAACATTATTTAATTTTTTTTGGGGCGAGTCAAATTTTGTTAAAAACTCTATGAAGTCTTCGAGTTTGTAGTTATAGCCCGGTATTTTTTCGTAATCGACCAGGGAGTTAAAAAATTCTTCAGGGTTCACATTGTCCTAAAGGTTTTAGCTTCATTGCAATATCTATAGCTGGTGCTGAATGCGTTAAAGCTCCTACAGAAATAAAATCAACACCACAATTTGAGAATTCTTTGATATTACTTAAGTTCATACCACCACTCAATTCAATTTCTATATCGGGGTTTGCTTGACGGATGATTTCGACTGCTCGTTTAATTTGATTTACGTTCATATTATCGAGCATTACTCTGTTAATCTTGAGTGGCAGAGTTTCTTTCAATTCCTCGAATGTTTTTATTTCTACCTCTACGAATGCTTTTTTTCTTCGTTTTCTGACTTTAGCAACGGCTTTTGTAATACTGCCGGCAATTTCAATATGATTGTTCTTAATCAACACCATGTCATAAAGACCAAAGCGGTGGTTGTGGCCGCCTCCTGTGCGCACCGCGTACTTTTCCATTATTCTTAATCCTGGCAATGTTTTTCGCGTATCGAGTATTTTAACAGAACCTTTTGTAGTATCAACAAATTTTCTTGTCAATGTAGCAATGCCACTGAGATGCTGTAGAAAGTTGAGCGCAGTCCGTTCTCCCTTCAGGCATACAGATGCTGGGCCGATAATAGTAGCAATTGTCATACCTGGAGAGAAATTGTCGCCGTCATTTAGTTTTATTTGGAAATCTATTTTTTCATCGAGTTCTTTAAAAATCATCTGTGCGATTTCAATTCCACATAAAATACCATCCTGTTTTGGAAATATTGTTCCAAGTGCTTGCTCATTTTGGTCAACAATAGGGTCTGTGGTAATATCACCCCTGCCAATATCTTCTTTTAGCGCCTTTTTAACTATTTTAAGAAATTGCTTTATTTGCTTTTCTTGAATGTTTTTTACTTTGATATTTTCTCCCTTCAGTCCTTTCTAATTTACGTTTGACCGATTTAATTTTATCGCGGATTACTGCCGCGCGCTCAAATTCCATTAATGAAACTGCTTCTGCCATTTCTTTGTGCAGTTTCGCAAGTTCGTCAATATTTATTTCTTCTTTGGTACTTCTTGTAATACGATCTGCGACCGATGTTGCCCTCAGGATTTCCTCCGAACTTTTTACAATACTCTCAGGTGTGATATTGTGTTTTTTATTATATTCGATTTGTTTGTTTCGTCTTCTTTCCATCTCTTTTATTGCCCTTTTCATTGAACCGGTAATTTCATCTGCATACATTATTACTTCACTACGGACATTTCGTGCTGCTCTGCCTGCGGTTTGAATTAAAGATCTTTCACTCCTTAGAAATCCCTCTCTATCCGCATCGAGGATGGCAACGAGTGCTACTTCTGGCAGGTCAAGGCCCTCTCTTAAAAGATTGATACCGACAAGAACATCAAATTCGCCGAGCCTTAGTCCCCTTATAATTTCGATTCGCTGGATGACATTAATTTCAGAATGCATATATCTGACCCTTATATCAATTTCGTTCAAATACTGTGCAAGATCCTCAGCCATTCTTTTGGTAAGCGTTGTAACAAGAACCCTTTCTTTATTATTCACCCTTTTTTGAATTTCACTAATTAAATCATCAACCTGGTTCTTTGCTGGTTTAACAGTAACCTTTGGGTCTACAATACCTGTGGGCCGAACAATTTGTTCAACTATACGGTATTTTGATTTCTCGATTTCCCATTGGCTAGGCGTGGCTGAGATACAAACTGTCTGGTTGATCAGGGCTTCAAATTCACTGAATTTTAAGGGTCTATTTTCTAATGCTGAAGGTAATCTGAAGCCATACTCAACAAGATTCAATTTACGCGAATGATCACCTTCGTACATGCCATTTAATTGTGGTATAGTAACATGTGATTCGTCTATTATGATTAAAAAGTCTTTTGGAAAATAATCGATCAGGCAAAATGGTCTCTCACCGGTTTTTCTGCCGGAGAGGTGCATTGAATAATTTTCAATACCTGAACAATATCCCAGTTCCAGAAGCATTTCTATATCGAATTTTGTTCTCTGTAATAATCTTTGCTTCTCGAGAAGTTTGTTCTGAGATTGAAATTGTTCAACCCTTTCTTTGAGTTCTTTTTCAATATTTTTAACTGCTGTTTTTATTCTGGGTCGGGTTGTGATAAAGTGTTTTGCCGGAAAGATAACGATGTTGTCCAGCTCATTTTTAATGTGGCCAGATGTTGGTTCGAAGATCTGAATTTTTTCGACAAAGTCATTGAATAATTCAACCCTAACACCGTATTCTTCATCAGCAGGATGTATATCAATAATATCGCCACGCACCCTGAATGTTCCTCTGGCAAATTCAATATCATTCCTACTGTATTGAATTGAAACTAAGGAATTAAGCAATGAGTCTCGACTTTTTTCTTTTCTTTTTTCCAGGTATACAACAAGTTCTTTTATCTCCTCTGGTGAACCAATATTATAAATGCAGGAAACCGATGCAATAATGATCACATCGTTTCTTGTAAGTAATGCAGAGGTTGCTCTGAGTCTGAGTCTTTCTATTTCTTCATTTATTGAAGCATCTTTTTCAATATATAAATCAGTTGCTGGAACATATGCTTCTGGTTGGTAATAATCATAATAAGAAATAAAATATTCAACAGCATTTTCAGGAAAAAAATATTTGAATTCACCATATAATTGTGCTGCTAAAGTTTTATTATGGGATATAATGAGCGTGGGTTTTTGAACTTTATTTATTACATTAGCAATTGTAAACGTCTTACCTGAACCCGTGACACCTAAAAGTGTTTGAAATTTTGAACCATTTTTTATTTCATCTACTAATCTATTGATTGCCTCGGGTTGATCACCTTTAGGAGTGAATGTAGAGTGGAGTTTAAATTTCACGCCTGAGTATTCGATAAGATTTTGGGTTGATTGATAATCTTAATTTTTGTGAGTAAGCGGTTAGTTTCTCACCGCTTATTATATCGAGATATAATCCATCCCAGGCAGGAAGTTCAACAAAAGACTGTTTATCACCGGAATTCAAAACTACAATTAAACCACCACGGTCGTATGCATAGACTTTAGTAATATCATTCATATAGAGTGAAAAGAAAGTGTTGCTCGATATTTGTGTACAGGTTTTACGAATTTCAATAAGTTGTCTGATTTCTTTTAAGAGGTCACGATTCTGATTATTTTTATTCCAGATAAAACTGCCTAAATTGAGTGGTTTATAATCGGATAATCCAATTTCATCTCCGTATAAAATAACCGGCGACCCGATACATGTAAAAATAAAAGCACAAAGATTTTTTCTGATGCTGGGTTCGGCTTCAGCAAGGATTCTTTTATTGTAGTCTGAAAGATTAATAAGACCCATGCCATTGACCTGGGGTGGATTAAAAAAGAACATTTTTCGTAGTAAATTATCAAATTCACTCGTTGTTATTGTATTTTTAACGAAATACCTTATTAGTATATCAACCAGATTTCTGTTAGGGCTACCGTCAAATCCATTGCCATTGAGAAAGCGACCATCACTTCCAAGTAAAAGGATATCCGGATATTTTGTTTTCAAATGGCTACGTAATGTTAAAATGAAATCGGCATCTATCTTTTCATCTTCACCAATATAAAAACCATCGAAACCAAAGTGCTTCCAGTATTCTAAGAAACCAATGAGATAATTTGTGACTTGAGGATTACGAAGATTTAGTTTAGGGAAACGGTAGTCAGATCGCCAGCATTCATAATTGGGTGGAGACGTTTTTATCGGTGTTGATTTGATGAAATACCACTCAGTATATTTTGATCCTTCTCCTTTTTTTACAACGTCAACAAATGCCGGGAAGTCTATGCCAGTATGGGTGAAGATGACGCTTAAAATTATTTTTTTATCTCTTTCGTGTATTTCATCGATGAGGTTTTTTAAATCCATTGTATCGCCAAAACATGAATCTATTGATGCATAGTCTTTTGGATTGAATTTGTGATTTGAAGATGCAGAAAAGATTGGTTGTAGAATAATTATGTTGGGATTGAGTGAATCGATGTATTTAATTTTTCGTAATATCCCTTTTAAATCACCGCCATATGAAAGCCAGTTTTCTGGTTCTGTACCCCAGATTGCTTTTTCTTCAGGGTCATTAGTCAGGACGCCATTGTAAAAACCATCAATAAATATTGAATAATAGATTTTACCAAATGCCCAGGCAGGTGGTGTGAATAGTGGTACCTTAGGTTTGAATTCATCAGTCGCAGGAAATATTAATGAATCTTCTTTATTTTTTAGTATAAAATGATAGGTAGCTGTTGTATCAAACTTATTCAATCTTGCTGCAAAATAATCGAAATCACCATTTCGATACCAGATTTCCATTTTAATACTGTCCGAATTAATGATAACTTGTGCATCAGTTACACTGCCCTTTTTTACTTTTAGTTTTATCTCACCAAAAGATGGGTTTACATAAAATATACTGTTTGAATTGTGAAAGACATCAGCAGTGTCAATTGCATTACTTAGTTGAGGTAATGATAATACCATTACAATACCCAGCAACCGTTGCATATAGGATTTTACATAATTTATTTACATTGTCAATATTAAATAAATGAAGTTTTTTTAATTCAATCTTTAATGCATTTCTCTTGACATTTTTGAATAATTCTATATAATTATCATGATGGAGGAAAAGGCGTTAAAAAAAGACGTAATGTCTAGCGCTTTTCCTACGCCTGAGAGGATTGTTGCAAGACTTGATAAATACATAATTGGACAATCCGAGGCAAAGAAAGCAGTTGCTATTGCGCTAAGAAACCGATGGCGCAGGCAGCGTGTTGTTGGTAATATCAAAGACGAAATTTACCCCAATAATATTATTCTTATTGGCCCAACTGGTGTAGGCAAGACTGAAATTGCTCGCAGGTTAGCCGGGATTGCTCAAGCGCCATTTATTAAAGTCGAGGCATCTCGGTTTACTGAAGTTGGCTATGTGGGCAGGGATGTGGAATCAATGGTTCGCGACCTTGTTGAGATTTCTGTAAATATGGTTCGTCAAGAAAAGACCAAAATGGTTGAAGAAAAGGCTAAACAATTTGCTGAAGAGCGAATTCTTGATATTCTTCTACCGGTTCCTCCAATAGTAAAAAAGACTGATTTAGATATTCAAGATAGTGTTAAATCAGTTAATTCTACCCGGGAAAAAATGCGTGTCCTTTTGCACGAGGGGAAATTTGATGATAGAACCGTGGAATTGGAAGTGTTCAAACAAAAGATGCCATTTATTGAAATTTTTAGTCAAGCCGGTATTGAAGATTTGAGTGGTGCTCTTGAACAAGCATTTGGCAGTAGATTACCGACGAAGAAAAAGAAGAGAAAAATGCCTGTTAAGGAGGCATTGAGGTATATTCAAAATGAAGAGGCAGATAAGTTAATTGATATGGATGAGGTAATCAACGAAGCAAGGAAGCGTGCAGAGAATTCAGGCATAATATTTATTGATGAAATAGATAAAATTGCCGGTAGTGGTGCTACAAGTGGCCCTGATGTTTCACGTGAAGGAGTCCAACGTGACCTCCTGCCATTAGTTGAAGGGTCAGGTGTAATGACCAAACACGGAATGGTAAAAACTAATCACATTTTATTTATCGCAGCAGGTGCTTTTCATAACAAAAAACCTTCAGATCTTATTCCTGAAATGCAAGGGCGATTTCCTATTAGGGTTGAGCTTTTTGCATTGACCAAGGAAGATTTTCAAAGAATTCTTGTTGAACCTGAGAATTCTTTAATCAAACAGTATAGCATGTTAATTGCCACTGAAGGAATAACACTCGAATTTTCTGAAGGAGCAATTGAAGCGATTGCAACGATTGCTTCAAGGGTCAATGAAACAACCGAGAATATTGGTGCACGAAGGCTACATACTGTGATGACAAAACTTCTTGAGGAAATACTTTATGCTGCACCAGATATAAGTGAGAAGGAGATAAAGATTAATGGT
>SOIY01000047.1 GCA_004376785.1 Candidatus Stahliibacteriota bacterium
ACGGGGTCAATGATCCGGATGGTAAACCTGTTGTCTTAAAAGTAGCCCGTGAAAAAAAGGATGAGTATAATGAGTTGATTTCACGGGAATTCCAGATTCTTGCCCAGTTCAAACATCCTAATATTGTCCCTGTTTTTGATTATGATATTACTGATGATGGCAGGGCATATTTTATTCTTGAATATATTACCGGGAAATCTATAAATAAGTGTTTTAAAGATTTTTCTGAGGATTTTATTGCGGTAATAATACAGGTTATCAATGGTCTGGGCGCATTTCATAATAAAGGGTTTATTCATAGTGATTTAAAACCCGAGCATATTCTATACAATATAAATAAAAAGAAAGCAGTGCTTATTGATTTTGGGTTTGCGCAACTGCGTCTTGCAGAATCAGGTATTACTGGGCAGGATGTTAAATTGGCAGGCACTATGGGTTATATAGCACCTGAAGTAATCAAAGGTATTGGTATTGACCAGCGCAGTGATCTCTATTCACTGGGTGTAATAATCTATGAAATCCTATCTGGTAAAAAGATAAAAGATACTTTTGAGCCGATAAAAGGCATACCTGAACAAATAAATAATATTATTGCCCGTTTAATGTCAAAAGAGCCGGCAATAAGACCGACGATTCCTGAGCTTTATCAAATATTCAGTAAATATCTAGGTACAATTAAGGTAGAAATGCCTGAGTATCAGGTTAAACTACCCCAGACCGGGTTTGTTGAGATACCGGAGATTGCAGAGAGATTATCATCTGCAAAAGCAGAGGCGATTATAATTACTGGAGATACTGGTGCTGGTAAGACAAGATTATTACAGGAGATGAAATTCAGATATTTAATAAAAGGTTATTCAGTATTATTTTATTTAGCCAGAGAAAAGACCAGGTTTCATGAATCCTTACAAACCTTTATACATAGTAAGAAATTAGATATTTCACATAAGGAAGACCTGGGTGCCGGTGCTCAGGCAGGTAAGTTTCAGATTTATGAAGAGATTACCGAGGATCTTATTAAATATGCAAAAGATAGAGATGTTATAATCATGGTTGATGATCTCAATGACCTTTCTGATTATGAGCTTGGTTTATTTCGTTATATTGGTTATGGTCTTAAAGATTCAAATATTTTGTTAATTGGCGCCTCGCAATCGAGTGAAAGAATAAATAATTTAGGTTTTAAGACACTTTCACTAAGACCATTTTCTGAAGATGAAACGCAAGAATTATTAGAAAAGACATTCTTTGAGATTAGCCCAGCAAAAAAGAGTACAAAATCTAAATCAATTTCTGATTTTACTCAATGGCTTCATAAAGAAAGCGGTGGTAATCCACTCTTTATTGTGGAGACATTGAAGACCCTGTATGAAAATAAAATCATCTATTATCGAGCTAATGCATGGCACATAAAAATAGATTTACTTAAGAAGATTGTAATACCCAAAAAACTGGATGATTTATTAGAGACCCGTTTAAAAACTCTTAATGATGAAGAATTAACAATACTAAAGATTCTTTGTCTTACTAATTATCCTTTAGAACCGTCTATTATTAGTTTAATTTTAGAATCTGATATTAATATTGGTATTGAACATTTAAAAGATTTAGGTTTATTAAAAGAAGAGATTATCAATAACAGAAGGGTAATCATAATAGCAAATCAGATACTTATTTATATAATTAAGAAAATTATAAATAGAAAAGAAAAGCAGTTGTTATCAAAAGCTCTTATTAAAACAATAGAAAATACCTTGTCAGGGGATAAAGATTATGTACCAATTCTTGCTCAATTGTGTGATGAAGTTAAAGAAATAAATAAGGCATACAACTATTTTCAGAGTGCTGCAGAAAATGCCGAAGCAATCTATGATTATGACGCAGCTTTGGAATATTATGATAAACTTGCTGAATATAGCAAAAATATAAATATTAAGAAATATCCTGAATTATTGGCAAAGATTGGAGATTTAAACCGAATTCTTGGTAATAATAAACTGGCAATTGATTATTATAACAAAGCATTAAAATCTAAGACAAAAAAAATATTAACTAAGACTTATTCAGGGCTTGGTCAGATACATACAACAATGGGTAAGCATAATGATGCAGTTGAGTATTTCCAAAAGGCAATGCAAATTATTGAACATAAAACCACAGATTATATAAAGACAGCAAATCGTTTGGGTTACGTATTAACAAGTCTTTCAAAGTTTAAAGATGCAGAAACGATATTTAATAAATCGCTCCTTTTATCAAAAGAGATAAAGGATACCAAAACAGAGGCAAAGACATTATATTATCAGGCAAGTATTGAATGGTTTAGAACTAATTTTGACAAAGGAATTAAAAAGGCACAACCTCTGCTGCAGTTTTGTGAAGCAAACAAACTACCAGAAGAATATGCTTTATGTGCCGATCTCCTCAGTTTGTTTTATCAACAGAAAGGTAATACAGAAAGGGCGCAGGAGTATCTTGATTATGCAATTGATGGATTTCGGCAAATAAAGCGGACTGATGGCTTGTGTACTGCGATGAATAATAAGGCGTTATTAAATTTCAGAAAAGGTGCTATTTTAAATGCAAAAGCATTATACGAAGAAGCGCTTATCCGCGGCAGGCAGATTGGGAATCGAAATGTTCAATATATTGCTTTGACTAGTCTTGCCAATATCAGTGACGATCTTGGCAGATTCGAAGATGCGATTGTCTTCCATAAAAAATCGATTGAGATTAATCCAGATTCAGTACAATCAAATTATGCAAATTATGGCATAGCAATGGTGTTTTATAAAAAGGGTGAGATAGATAAGGCAAAGTCAATTTTTGAACAGAAATTTAAGGTAAAGAAAGAAATACTATATTATCATGGTTTAGCAATGGTTAATATGGTTATGGGAAAAATTGAACAGGCTGATGAATTTCTTAATAAAGGACTAAACCTGATCAAAACTGAAAACCCAGACATATCAACAAAGATTGAATCATTCTTAAAAGTAACACAATTCTATTATGAAAAAGGCGATTTTAATAATTCTTTAAATTTTTCAAAAAAGATAATGGAATTAACAAATCCACTTAGTAAAGATCATAACATTGCCAGTGCCTTTTTAAAAATAAATAATTTCAATATTAAAAGTATCAATAAAATTGACATTATTCAGGAAACAAAAAGATTAAAGGAAATAGGTTGTATATATGATTATGCCTATGTTAAAAAATTACAGATTGAGTCAATGATTAATACTGATATTAAGCAGGATGAAATAAAAAATATTATTGAGGAATTGAGTGCGGTTCAAGAGGTCTTTGAATCCCTGGGTGCCAATTTAGAACTCAATCGGGCTAAAAAGCTTCAAGAAAAGCTCTACCCGATTATTGTTAAGGACTATTCACAAAGAGTTATTTCAGTTCAATATCTTGAAACCTTCTCGAATCTTGCCGAGCTCATTAGCAATAATCTTGGTGATGAGGATTTTCTCCAGAATACGCTCGATTTAATAATCCAGGCAACCAATGCTGAGCGCGGTGCATTATTCATAAAAACAGCTAAAGGCATGGAATTTAGTGCTGGCAGAGATATTGACCGTACGACAATCAAAGATGCCAGCGAACTATCCAAAACCGCAATTAAGGAAATAAACAAGGATAGAATCGTATTTTCACAGGATGCCCTATCTGACCCACAATTTAACATTAAAAAAAGTGTAATGTTAAATCAAATCCGTTCACTACTCTGTATTCCTTTATCAGTTTCTGCAAATGTCATTGGTGCAATATATCTCGATTCAAGACTCGCTACTGGCATATTTGGTTCCCAGGATAAGAATTTTCTTTTAACCATATCCAGGATTCTTGCTTCAGTAATTGAGAAGTCGATTGCATTTCGAGCAATGACTGAGGAGAATATTCTATTAAAGACCAATATAATAAAAGAGATTGGTAGTGGTTATATGCTGGGCAAATCCAAGAAAATGAAAGGAATTTATCGATTAATAGACAGTGTTGCTAAAACCAATTCACCTGTACTTATTCTTGGTGAAACTGGTACTGGAAAAGGTATGATTGCTCGACTTATACATATAAAGAGTAAAAGAAAAAAGCAAAAATTCCTCACAATAAATTGTGGAACAATTCCTGAGACGCTTTTAGAATCAGAACTTTTTGGTCATAAAAAAGGTTCATTCACCGGTGCAATAAATGATAAAAAAGGATTATTAGAAGAGGCGCAAGGCGGTACTATTTTCTTAGACGAAATTACTAATACCAGTCCTTCATTCCAAGCAAAACTTCTCGAGGCGATTGAAGATAAGATAATCCGATGTGTTGGTGAAACCCAAACCCGAAAAATAGACGTTCGATTCTTATTTGCCACTAATAAAGATCTTGAAATTGAAGTGGAGGAGAATAGATTCAGAAAAGATCTATTCTATCGTATCAATGTTTTTGGTATTGAAATACCACCATTAAGGGAAAGGGTAAGCGATATTCCAGTACTTGCTAACTTCTTCTCAAATAAATGCGCTAAAGAAATGAATAAAGATATTAAAGGATTTACACCTGAAGCAATACAAAGATTAAAAGAATATTTCTGGCAAGGTAATGTTAGAGAATTGCAAAATGTTATAGAACGGGCAGTTATATTAGCAAAGGGTCAGTTAATTGCTACCCATGATTTGGGTTTTGAAAAAATAAGGGACACTAAGAGTATTTCTTTAAAGGAGATAAAAAAAGAGGCAATAATCGAAGCATTGAATGTGAGTAATTGGAATATTACCAAGGCAGCTAAGTACTTGGATGTAACACGCCGAACCATATATAAATATATAAAAACGTATAATATTCAACCGTAAAATTAGAAAAGAGCAATAAAAAACTTTAAAATTTGAACAAAATGTATACAAAGTATACATCAATCTTCTGGCAGACGCAATATTGACAATGATTTACCAATACTTGCAAAAACGTATACTTTTTACACATTTTAAGACCCGAAAAATTCCTTAACTTTTAATGAATATCTTGATATCTCAAGAGAAATAAGTCTGGCACGGATTTTGCTATTTAAAACAGCAGAATGGAGGTAAGAATGAAGAAAATTTTAACATATCTACTAATAATCCTTATCTTTGGCGGCATTTTTGGCGTTATGGTCCAAAGTGCTAATAACAGCATAAAAGAGGATGCTCCAGTAATCAGTTCAGTTCTTGAGTTTATTGGTCCAGCAGTTGCCTATGCTGATTCATTTTTTGGCCCTGCAAGTCCTGACCCGCCACCAAAAGAATAGTAAAGGAGGATTTAAAATGAAATCATCACATCTTTACGAAGTCAAAATGCTTGATGGTACTCGATACAAAGGTGAAATTGCATACAAGGATGAAAAAATGGTTGTGCTGAAATTAAATCAAAAACCCCCGATACATAAATTACGCCTTTTTTATAATGGCATTCTTTCGATTCGCGAACTGGGCTGGCAAAGAGTCTATGCATTTAAATAAAATTTTAACGGCCTCGCCTTTGTCTACATAAGACGAGGCCGTTTACTCTATAGAATAATGCAGCTAATAATTATTGCCGCAATGATAATTCAAATAATTGCTGCGATTTTTGCCATAAATTATTATCTTAAAAATCTACCTTACATTGCCCTATCCTTTATCACATTTGCACTTATAATTTTGTTAATCCAAAATATTAACATCACTCAATTATCACCATTGACTGACATGATGATGTTCATAATAAGCATTCTAATGTTAATTAGCATCGTATTTACTCTAAAAATAACTTCTCAATTTAATCAGAAAGATAAACAACTAAAATCCTTAGAGGATATTGATCGGGCAATGCTTTCAAGCTTAAGCCATAAAGGGGTAATGAATGCCATTGTTAATAAACTAAATACTGCCCTTGATGTTGATGCTACGGCAGTCTTAACATTCACCAGAAATAATAGTAAAAAACTGAACATTTTTGCCACCAATAATCTGAGTGCAAAAATTCAAGAATCTATCCAGTCCAAGAGTAATGGTTTTATATCATCAGTAATTGACAATCGAAAACCTTTGGTCATTACCAAAATTGATGATGATGAAGAAGAGGGTTTTTTAAAAACACTTAGGACTGAAGGATTCCTCTCTTATATGGCTATGTCTATTATAAAAAATGGAATGCCAATAGGCGCTTTAACACTTTATTCTGAGAAGCCAAGACGATATACAAGAAAAGAGATAGAATTTATCAATGCGATAACCAGTCAGATAGGAATAGCATTGGATCGTGCGCAACTAATCGAAAGAATCCAGGAAACGAGCTTTGAATCAGTACGTGCCCTTGTTGAGGCGATTGAACTTAGGGATCCATATACCAGGGGACATTCAATCCAGGTTTCCGAATTATCCGTCAAAATTGCTCAGGATATGGAATTTACTGAAAGGGAATTAAAATTAATCAAATTTGCTGGATTGCTTCATGATGTTGGAAAGATTGCAATACCCGAGGCAATTCTTCAAAAAACTGATCCGTTGACTCAAGAGGAACGGACTATAATCCAGAAACATCCAGAACATAGTGCCAAAATAGTAGAGCCGATCCGTGATCTCAGATCCATTCAGAACTGGATATTACATCATCATGAAAGATGGGATGGTAAAGGCTATCCTGCGCGCAGAGAAGGAAAAGAAACTCCTTTACAATCAAGAATACTCGCTGTTTGCGATACATACTCAGCAATGATTGGAGAACGGCCATATCGTGCAAGTTTCACTGACGAACAAGCGAAAAGAGAAATAAAAAGTGTCTCAGGAACACAACTCGATCCTAAGATTGTAGATATCTTCTTAAATTCAAATGCAAACGAGGTATCAGTGAGTAAAAACATCAGGAGGGAAACCTGATAGAGAGGGCGATAAGGTACCCGTATTTTCTTCTTAAGGAAGCTGGATACATATATCCAGCTTCCTTGATTTCTTTTCCTTTCAGTAGAATTACTCAATTGACATTTTTTTTTAATATACTTTATTAAATTATTATAAAATATGACCAATAACATGGTAAGCAGGGGCAACTACAGTTTTAGAGAAACTAAACTGTTACATAATATGTTCATTCATACAACAAAGGTAAAAAAATATGAGTAAAAAAATTCTACTCCATCTCCGTTTTATTCTGATTTTAGTTACAGTACTTATAATGACCTATTCCAAAAGAGGCTTAAGCTTTCCGGAACCAGGATATACCATTGCCCTTATTTATTTTGTTTCCAATTTAATTCTCTGTTTTCTCCCAGAAAAAAAATTTTCCAAACCGATTATTACATTTCTTATCTTTCTATTTGATATTATAACAATTTCTTTGGTAATCTACGTTGTTCAGGGGCTTGAGACCGATTTTTATCTAATCTATTTCCTTGTCATATTTGCTGCTTCAGTCAGCCAGGGTATTGGTGGCAGTTTTCCAATTGCAATAGTCGCCAGCATCATATATGCTTGGTTAATATATAGGGCAAATCCCGATATTTCCTTTTTTAGCCCGGCATTTTTATTAAGAATCCCCTTATTGTTTATTATTGCGTTAGTCGGCAGTTACTGGTCTGCAAGCACTCGTCGCGAGTTGAAAAAGAAAGAGGAACTTGAGCGATTCAGTCGTGAATTAGAAAGAGAAATAGGTGTGATTGCTGCTGCAGAGATCGAATTACGTAAGTATACTGAAAAGATAATTAATAATGTTCCGGGTGGTGTAATTGCAACGAGAACAGATGGTACTATTACTACGCTTAACCCAGAGGCTGTAAGGGTGTTGTGTTTGGGAAAGAATGTGTTAGCTGGTCAAAATATAAAAGATATTAAAGGTTTGGGAGCCTTTTGGAAGAAGATGGAGCAATCTATTAATTCTGGTATTACAGTTAAAAGGGATGAGGTTTTAATTAAAAATCAGAAAGATGAAACAATCCCTATTGGTATTTCCATTTCTCCAATAACTGATACGAGCGAAAGATTTTCTGGATGTGTGGCGATTTTTAAAGATCTGTCCGAAATCAGAGCATTGGAAGAAAAGTTAAAAGCGGCAGAAAGACTTTCTTATCTCGGCAAAATGGCAAGTTGGGTAGCACATGAAATCCGAAATCCTTTAACTGCGATTGATGGCTTTGCGCAGCTTCTCGAAAACACCAAGAAAAAAAAGAAAATAATGCTATTCATTTCTGAAATCCAAAAAGGAACACAAAGAATTAATCATATCATTGACGATATTTTGACATTTGCACGGGCGAAAAGAAAAGTAGAGTATGTGGATATCAATTTAAGGTCTTTAATAGAATCTATAATTAAAAACATAAAAAATATAAAGATTACAATAAAAGGCGGTAAGTCTTTCATATTCAGAGGAGAAATAGAATCTATAAGACGCCTGTTTATTAATCTGATAAACAACAGTGTTGAATCAATGGATGAATATAGCGAACTCCAAATCAATCTCTCCATCGACAAAAATTATTATATTACTGAAATTATTGATAATGGTAAGGGAATATCAAAAGAAGATATGAAAAAGCTCTTTACACCATTTTTCACAACCAAACAGAGGGGAACTGGCCTTGGTCTATCAATTGTTAAAAAGATAGTCGAGGAACATAAAGGAAAGATTAAAATAGAAAGTGAACAAGGGATAGGCACAACCTGCCGTGTATATCTACCAAAAAGAAAGTCCAAGAAGGCTATATAAAAATGGGTAAAGAAACAAATAAGGCTTAGAAGGAGGAATTATGAAAAAAAGAATTCTTGTCTGTGATGATGAAGAACCAATAAGATTATTGCTCAATGAAGCATTAAAAAATACTTATGAAATTGAGGAAGCAACAGACGGTCGAGAGGCAGTAAAAATAGTGACAAGAGAGCCATTTGATTTAATCATCATAGATATAAAAATGCCGGGTACACATGGCCTTGAGGCAATTGAACGCATAAGAAACAGGAATAAAACAATTCCAATAATAATATGTTCAGCATATCGATTAATGGAAGACGACATTGTAGTAAAGACCTCGGATGTTGCTGCATTTATCACAAAGCCTATCGACATTAAAGCACTAAAGACAAAAATATTTGAAATAATAGGAGAATAATTAGTGTCTCGTATCGGTGAACTGCTTATTAAAAATGGTATAATCACCCAGGAACAACTTGACGAAGCCCTTGAGCAACAGAAAAAGAAAAAAAAGAGACTCGGTGAAATATTAATAGAGTTGGGATATCTAAATTCTGAAAACCTTCTCTGGATGATTAGTGAGCAAGCCGATATACCGTTTGTCGAAGTACAACCACAGATGCTGGATAGCCAACTTATCAATAAGTTCCCTGAAGACGTATTATATAACAATCTTATACTCCCTCTTTATGAAACCGAAGACAAAATTTATATTGCTGTCGGCGACCCGGCAGACCCTCTTGTTGTACAAAAAATGGAAGGCTTTACTACAAAAGAAATAATTACGTCTGGTGCTGACCCAAAAAAAATAGAGCAATTACTAAACAAATTCTTCTTAGCGCAGCAGGCAGAAAAAGCTTTAGAGACAAAACGTGAAGCTAAAACAACTATCAAAATCACAGCCAATGATGCTGTGGTTGAATTCATTGATGAATCCGGAAAAACCACGAAAAAAAATTCGTGCATTCAAATTATAATAGATATTAGAAAAAAGAAAGGAGGAATAAAGTGATGGATGATATACATACATTATTAAAGCACGTTGTTACGTCAAAAGCAAGCGATCTCCACATAAGTGCTGGTTCACCGGTCATGATGAGAGTTCACGGTTCAATGAAGAAACTTGATGAAAACCCGATCAATAAAGAAACTGCTCAAAATTTAATTTTCCAAATACTCAATAAAGAACAAGTTACAGCCTTTGAAAAGGAACATGAAATTGATTTTTCTCTTGAACTACCTGATATTGGGCGTTTCCGAACAAATGTATTCCATCAACGCCAAGGCGTGGGTGCTGCGTTCAGGGTTATCCCATATAAAATCCCTAATATGCAAGAACTGGGTTTGCCAAAAGTCATCCAGAAATTGATCGAGCTTGACATTGGTTTAATCCTTGTTACCGGACCAACAGGAAGTGGTAAGTCTACTACACTCGCTGCAATGATCGATTACATCAACACTAATCGAGATGGACATATTATTACAATCGAGGACCCAATCGAATTTATCCATAAATCCAAAAAGTGTGTTGTCAACCAGCGTGAGGTTGGTAGTAACACACATTCATTTGCAAATGCCTTAAGGAGTGCCTTGCGGGAAGACCCTGATTACATTCTCGTTGGTGAAATGCGAGATTTAGAAACAATTGCACTCGCCCTGACCGCTGCTGAAACAGGTCATCTTGTTTTCGCCACTCTGCATACCAACAGTGCACCAAAGACGATCACAAGAGTAATTGATGTTTTCCCAACAACACAACAGGACCAGATAAGAGTGCAGCTATCAGAATCCTTACAAGGTGTTATTGCCCAAAGGCTGTATCCAAGAGTAGATGAAGCTGGTAGGGTTGCTGCATTTGAGATTATGGTCGCCACACAGGCTATACGCAATCTCATAAGGGAACAGAAAATATTTCAGATTGAGTCAGTAATACAAACCAGGCGCCAACTCGGTATGCAAAACCTCGAGCAATCAAAGAGAAAACTCGTATCTGAAGGTAAATTATCACCTGAGTTCTTAAAAGAACGTTTTACTTTATATTAATCTATAAGTAAACAGGAATTTCATATATTAAAATCAAAAAATGAGTTTTATCGTTTATATGTATATGTTGTAAATTACATCAAACATAATTAGAATCAGCCAAACTTAAAACCTTCTTTTTTAAAAAGCTGCAAACGTTAACACATATAGTTACCACTTTTTTATCATCCACTGCCTTCCGCAT
>SOIY01000127.1 GCA_004376785.1 Candidatus Stahliibacteriota bacterium
TCTCTAATCTTTTCTGGGCTTCAATGCCCCAGGTATCTCCAATGCCTCGCTTTTTAATTATCTGTTTATAGACCCTTTTTGCTTCATCAAAATCATCCATAAATTCAAAAATAATACCGGTTTTGTATTCGGCAGTTGGAGTCCACATCTCATCTTTAGGAAATAACTCAATAATTTTTTGATATTGGTACAGTGCTCTAATAAAATCAGCCTTAGCAAGATATGACTCACCGAGCCAGTAATGAAATTCGGGATTGGGTTTGGAAACCACAGTCATTTTTAGATACTTAATCGCATCCTTGGCATTACCAGACCGTAAATATGCATATCCAATATCAAATTGAATATCAAGTTCCCAATCACCAGAAACAGACTTTAGAATTTTCTTGCCTGTCTCAACAGCCCTGTCCCAATCTTCTGCTTTTTTGTAACAGATCATCTGATTCTGGAATGCATCATTACACAGTGAATCGTCCTCACTTGCCAGACCATAATAGTAAGCCGCTGTATCGAAATCCTGTCGCAGATAATTTATCGTTGCAATTTTAAAAGCTGCCTTATAATACTCCTTACCACCCCTAAAATCATCAATATAATATACAAATCTATTGAGGGCAGTATCTACTTTCCCCTGTAAAAATGGAATGAGAGCCCAATTATAATATAATCTATCTGGTAGACTGTTATCTGCCGAATGGACAATTGAATCATAATATTTATTAGCTTTTACATATTTCTTCTTATCAATTAAATATTCTCCATAGTAATTGGCAAACTCATAGTCTTGACTTACAAAAAACTGACTGAAGATTGAGTCTGCTTTTTCTTTTTTACCAGTACGCGCAAGGCTATAAACGTAAATCCTAATCAAGCTTGTATCATTATCCAACACGTCAAATTTGTATTTTATGACATCATAATACTCTTTATTTTCGAACTCAATTTTAATTAAACTTTTTAGCGCCTGAGATAACAGTAATGTGTCTTTAGTCGTATTTACAATCTTTTCATAAAGATAGACAGAATTTTTACCGGTATTTGTCAGGGAATTGGCTAAAACCAGTATTATCCCGGGTTCGTCATTATGTGAAAGAATAATATCCTTTGCAGCAAGGTCAAATTTGCCTTCATGATAATATTTTAATGCCCTGATTTTCCGGACATAGTCTATTGTATTCTGATATTCTAAATATGGCGCAATCACACCAAATGCCTCATAAATTTTATTATTATTAAGTAAAATTTCACAAAAAACTGAATCCAGATAATAATTATCGCCAATTTTTTCTCTGATGGATATTATGTTATGTTCAGCCAATGAATCAGATATAAGTGAATCAAGGTTTACGCTATCTGGCAGATTTCGCGATACTGTATCTTGTTTTAAATATTCAATTAGCAATGCGCATTCTTCTTGATCATCCGGTATGATTAACTCTTCAAGATAGCCGAAACTTAATGCCTTCAGTAATAACACCTTGTTTTTATATTCACTCGATTTTCTCAACCGTTTTGTTGATCTTGCAAATGTTGACCCATCAAAAAGAATACTAATCTTTGCATATCGATATAATACCTTGTCTTTCACACCTTTCAGATCGATCGATCTGTAAATTTCATAAGCTCCGATAGTATCTCCAGTTTCAAGAAGAAACTCTATTAAGTATATCTTGCCCGTTGAGCCTTCCATACTTTCATATATCTCTCTTTTTTCAGAAAAACCGTCGGTTATTGTAGCACGTAATATCTTGATTGTATCAGTTTGAGGCACTAATGAAAAAATATAATCAGCCAATAGTTTCTTGTTTTGTTTAAATAAACCATGTCCTGTCTCATCTAAAATTTCATAATCATTTATCAAATAGTCATAATTCTTAATGTAATCGAAAGCCACATTAAATGCCTCTTTTTCATTTAACCTTTTCAGAAGTATATTGAATATCTCTTTACAACGGTGGTCATATTCATAATTGTTTAGAAAATAATTAGCACTGGAGAGCAGTTTTATGAAATCTCCGCGCTTGTCATAAATCTTTGTCAAATAATATGTAGCATCAGGGAAATATTCACTGTAAGATTCCTCTTCTAATAAATTATCTAAATAGACCTCAGCAATTTTATATCTTCCTTTTTTATAAGCCTTCTTTGCTGTTTCAAAATCGCCCTCTGCCGCCCACATAAGAAATGCGAGTGCGAAACATAAATATGATAGTATATATTTTCTACACACTGTTCTTAATCTCCTTTTCTAATATCTCTTCAAGCTGCTCGGCTGCATTATCCCAGGAAAATTTACTTGCCCATTTCTTTGCAGCGAGAGAAAACCTTTGCCATTTTTTATCATCATCAAGTAGTTCAGTAATACCTGCGGTGAGACTATCAATGTCACCGTATGGATACAAAAATCCGGTCAAACCATCTGCAACCACCTCACGTAAACCCGGTGAATTGGCGCAAACTACGGGTGTACCACACGATTGCGCTTCAATTGCTGTAAGCCCCCACCCTTCTTTTATCGACGGTTGAACAACAACTCTCGCAGTAGAGTATATCCGGTATTTCTCTTCCTCAGTCACAAAACCAGTAAATTCAATATCAACATCCAATTTTCTGGATAGATTTATCAATTCATTTTTTACATCACCATCACCGACGATTATCGCTTTAATGTTCCTTTTGTTCTGAATTGTTTTTACTGCCTTAATAAAATGATCTATTGATTTGTATTTTTTAACACGTCCCACATAGGCAATGATATTCTTTTGACGTCTCGCTTGGGATATTTGCGGAATTCTCGGGATACCACAATGAACCACATGTATCTTATTATGTACACCAATGTTTTTCAGATCTTCGGCAGTACTATGTGATATAGCGACAAATTTTGAACCAGGGTACAATAATGGTATGATGCGTTCGGTTAAAAAAACATAACTGGCAAATAAAATATTGGTCTCCTGATATATAGTCTTACGAAAAAGGTGCATAAGCATTGGCACTACTTTTTTGCGGGTAAAGCATGGCGAGTAAAAAGGAATTTTATTCAGGTCATCAATAATGATATCTATTTTCTTATGTCTCAATAACGAACGCAATGCACAAGGTACCACAAAATTAAAATTTGACCTCTTCCCTATTCTATACACTTCAAATCCATCAAGTGTTTCATGATAACTCTGCTCCTGTGCCCTGCTGGCTAAAAGTGTAACTCTATGTCCTCTTTTAATCAACCTCGAAAAAATTTCATACAAGTAAACCTCAGCCCCTCCTGCAAATGGATTATTCCAATCCTGCCAGTTAATAACCAAGATATTCATCATAACAAGTTAAAAGTAAAAAGTAAAAAGTTAAAATTCAAGAACAACAAGTTAAAAGTAAAAAGTTAAAATT
>SOIY01000036.1 GCA_004376785.1 Candidatus Stahliibacteriota bacterium
GAAGGAGGTTTTATGCCATCACCAGGATATAGAAGAGAGATGCCTCAAAGATACAGACTTGAAGCTGCAAAGTGTAAGAAGTGTGGTAAGGTTTCATTCCCACCGCGTTTAGTCTGTTCTGGGTGTGGCTCTAGGGAATTTGATAAAACAAAATTATCTGACAATGGAAAGATCGTAACATATACTACTATCAGGGTTGCACCTACTCAGTTTGCTACACAGGTTCCATATAGCATTGCTATAGTGGAAATGGATAATGGTGTGAAAATTACTACACAGGTAGTCGATTGCAAACCAGAAGATCTCGAGATTGGTAAAAAAGTGAAGCTTGTCTTCAGAAAATTGTATTCAGAAGGTCATACTGGAATAATCTGTTATGGATACAAGGCAACATTTGTATGAGAGTAGACAGTATACAGTAGTCAGTAGACAGTAAGTAATGAAGCATGAAAAAATCAAGCGTATAAATGATTTTATCGTCTCCTGAAAATGATGTTTGCTATTGTTTGTATAATTATAATTACTGACTACTGTCTACTAACTACTGATTACTTTAAAAGGAATTATGTATAAAATTGAATCAAAAATAGACACAAATAGTCCGGCGTTTAAAGAGAACAAATCGGTCATGGGAAAGGCTGTACAAATTTTAAATGAACGTCTATCATCAGTAAAAAAGGGTGGACCTGAATATATGCATAAAAAACACACGAAAAGGGGTAAACTTTTTGTTAGGAAAAGATTGGGATTACTTCTTGACCCAGATACACCATTTTTAGAGCTGAGTCCATTGGCTGCCTGGGATATGTACAACAACGGACATCCAGGTGCTGCGATCATAACTGGAATTGGTGTGGTTCATAATCGAGAAGTAATGATTATTGCCCATGATGCTACAGTAAAAGGTGGCACATATGTTCCCGAAACAATAAAGAAACATATACGTGCTCAGGAAATCGCCATGGAGAATAGATTACCCTGTATATACCTTGTTGATTCCGGTGGTATATTTTTACCGCTTCAGGTTGGAACGTTTCCTGATAAATTCCATTTTGGCAGGATATTTTTTAATCAGGCACAAATGTCTGCAAACAATATCCCACAGATTTCAGTGGTATTGGGGTTTTGCACGGCAGGTGGCGCTTATCAACCGGCTATGAGTGATGAAGTGGTGATTGTAAAGGGACCAGGGACAATTTATATTGGCGGTCCTCCTTTAGTAAAAGCAGCAACTGGTGAGGTTGTAACTGAAGAAGAACTTGGTGGTGCTGATGTTCATTGCCGAATATCCGGTGTTGCTGATCACTATGCAGTTAGTGATGAACATGCCATTGAGATAACAAGAAATATTGTTAAAAACCTTGGATCGTATCCAAAATATCCTTTGGAAAGAAGCGAACCTGAGGACCCAGCATATGATCCGAATGAATTATATGGAATTATACCAAAGGACCTAAAAAAATCATTTGATATGAGGGAGATTATTGCTCGTATTGTTGACCGTAGTGAATTCCACGAATTTAAAGAGCTTTATGGTTCAACTTTGGTCTGCGGTTTTGCACGGATTATGGGTTATCCAGTTGGCATATTGGCAAACAATGGTGTTCTGTTTTCTGAATCTTCTCAAAAAGGTGCTCATTTTGTAACGATGTGTTCGGTTAGAAAAATACCAATTCTATTTTTGCAGAATATAACAGGCTTTATTGTTGGTAAAAGATATGAACATCAAGGTATTGCCAAGGATGGTGCAAAACTGGTTCATGCTGTAGCAAATGCACAGGTTCCAAAATTCACAATTATTATTGGCGGTTCTTATGGTGCTGGTAATTATGGAATGTGCGGTCGAGCCTATGATCCCAGAATGTTATGGATGTGGCCTACTTCTAAAATTTGTGTAATGGGTGGTGAACAAGCAGCTGGCGTATTAACAGATATAAAAGTTAGAGCATTGATTAAACAAGGTAAAAAACCAACAAAAGAAGAGATTGAAGAGATAAGAAAACCTATATTAGCAAAATATGGGAATGAATCGAGCGTTTATTATTCAACTGCCCGACTCTGGGATGACGGTATCATAGATCCTTTGGACACAAGAGAAATACTTGGCCTTGCTATTTCTATGTCTCTTAATGCTTCAATACCAGACCATAAATTCGGGGTGTTTCGAATGTAATCCGCCTAAGGCGGATTTAGATTCAGACAGATGAAAGCAGATGCAGACGGATTTTTTCAAAATTTGATATAAACAGATTATAGTTGATGCAAACGGATAAGTTGTTACATAAAAAGTTAACATATAAGATAATTGGGATATTGTATAAGGTTCATAGTAATCTTGGCTGTGGATTCACGGAAAGGATATATCAACGGGCGATTGAGGTTGAGCTCGAGAAATTCGGTATGTTATTCGAGGTTGAAAAAGAAATCGATATTGTATATGATGGTCAAAAAATCGGGAAGTATCGATTAGATATAATAGTTGAGAATAAGGTTATACTTGAGTTGAAAGCGACAGATCGCTTAGCGAAGATATTCCGTGAACAACTGATTTCTCAACTAAGAGCATCACCATATGAAGTTGGTCTATTGGTGAATTTTGGAACGCCAAAACTATATTATATGCGTTTTGCAAGAAAGAAATCTGTTTGAATCTTAATTTGTCGATAGGCAAATATGAATCCGTTTGCATCTATTTCTCTGAAAGAGAAAGGGGGTTAAATGAAAAAAGTAAGTCTTAAAGATTTAATAAAAGAAGTACAGGATCCGTGGCAACCCAAAGATATCGCCTATATAAATCATACTGCGCTCAGGATTGCCAAGATCAAAGGTGAATATAAATGGCATACACATAGAAATGAGGATGAATTTTTCCTGGTGCTTAAGGGAAAAATAAATATTGATACAGATGAAGGATCTATTGAACTTAAGGAAAATGAAGGTTTTCTTGTGAAAAGAGGAACAAGACATCGCTCGCGTGCGAAAAAAGCTGCTTGGATAATGTTGGTTGAGCCAATTAAGACAAAGACGAAAGGCGAATAGCTCCAGTAACTGGAGCAAATTCTAAGCACTAAATCTTAAACCTTCACCCTGTTAGATATGAGCCTAATCTATTTTTTTAAACATTTATAATATCATGAGGATAATATAATGTGTTCTATCTCTGAGAGTTGGTTTATCTAACGGGGCAGGCAATATCAAATGACAGAAATTATAAATTCACCCACGCCCCTCGAAGAGGAGCGGGGTTCAAAACGTTTTGGTCATTTGAATTTTGAAATTCGGATTTGTTCACCCCGTGAAATAGGAGTAACTTTATTATGGGAAAAGAAAAAGGAAGGCAATCAAAGTTAGTGAAGATAGAATCCTT
>SOIY01000231.1 GCA_004376785.1 Candidatus Stahliibacteriota bacterium
TTACTCAAAATTCTTCACAAACATCATACCTGGTAGTTGTCTGATTAGACCTTTGAGTTCAAGGGTAAGGAGTACATTAAGGATTGAACCGGTTGGCTGGTTTAATTTTTCTGATAAAACATCCAGGTATATTGGTTCGAAAGAGAGTTTTTCCCAGACAACATTCTCCTCTTCGGTCAATACTACTTGTTTTATTTCCTTCTCTCTTTTAGTATATTTGAATCCTGCCAATTCCAATATTTCACCTGCTGAGGTTACAGGAATAGCTCCTTGTTTTATTAGAAGATTTGTGCCCCTCGATGCTTTTGAATAAATATTCCCAGGGATTGCATAGACATCTTTGTTCTGATTTAATGCCCAGTTTACAGTGTTCATAACCCCTGATTTTTCCTTTGCTTCAATTGCCACAATTGCCTTTGATAGACCTGATACGATTCGGTTACGTTTTGGAAAATTTTGCGCCAGAGGCGGTGTGCCGATATTGAACTCTGAGATGACTGCGCCATTTTCGATAATTTCATTCATCAATTTTTTATTCTCGGGTGGATAGCATATGTCAATGCCACAGCCAAAAACCGCAATGGTCCTGCCTTTATTCTTTAAAGCACCTTTATGGGCTGCAGCATCAATTCCTCTTGCCATACCACTGACCACCGTTACTCCGGCTCCAGCAAAATCACCAGCAAAGGTTTCTGCAATTCCCTTTCCATAAACAGTCGCTCCTCTGGTACCAATCACGCCAAGCGATAGTTCATCTTCCTTTTTTATTTGTCCTCGAACAAAGAGAACAGGTGGGAAATGATCAATTTCTTTCAACCAACCTGGGTATGTAGGTGAATAATAAGGCAAAACCTCAATATTTAATTTTTCTACTAAATCACATTTTCTTTTGATCTTATCATCTTTTTTGAATAAGTGAATTTTTTGTGCAATTTCTTCTCCGACAATAGAGCTCAAATCCCTAACCCCGGCTTTTTTTATTGCTTCCGGTGTTTTAAATTTCTCAAGAAGAATATAGAATTTACTTTCAGTTAGTTTATTAATTGATAACAGATCAATGAAATCGAATATTTCATTCATTCTGTGTAAGTTCTTTAATTAGGGTGTAGATCTCAGTATCGTTTGTTTCTAATGTAATCAAAATCTTCAGCATCTTAGGTTCATCGAGTGACATTCCCGTTAATCTTCTTGCAAATTTGGCTGGTTCTCGGCGTGCCATTTTTACTAATGCTGTTGATGCTTCTTTTACAACTGTTGGATTATTATCAAACAATAAAAGATCGATAATTGAATCTAACGATTTTATATCTCCGATTTCTCCAAGCGTAATACATACTGCAGCGCGGCAAAACCAATAGCCCCGGTTAATAAGTTTTTTTAATCTGGGGACAACCTTTTTACCATATCCTGCCAGCTTATATGCAGCCTTCTCTCTTAATGTCCACGAATTATCCTCTAAAATCTTTAAAAGTATTTTTATGCTATCATTTTCATTAACGCCGTTCATTTTATCCAAAATCCTTAACTTTCTTTTGATATTCGCGGTTTTCAATGAATTCAGGATTGTGTTCTTATTTTGTTTAAATTTTATCTTCATCTGCATAAAAACTTGATTAACTGCTCGATGTTTTTACCTTTGAGCGCTGAAATATAAAAAATTTTTTCAGGTAGATTATAGTTTGGTATTGTAACCAAAAGATCTGTTTTATTAAAAACGACAATACGTGGTTTGTTCAGTAATGCATCACTGTATTTTTTAAATTCATCTAATAAACATTTATATTGGTTTAATGGATTGGATACAGAGATATCAATTACCAGAACGATAACTCTGGTTCGTTCAATGTGTCTTAAAAACTGCAAGCCTAAACCCTTGCCACAATGGGCACCCTCAATAATACCAGGCATGTCAGCAATCACTATATTCTTGAAATTGTTTCTTAATACCCCCAGATTGGGATTCAATGTGGTAAATGGATAATTAGCAATTTTTGGTTGAGCATTTGTTATTGCATTAAGTAGTGTTGATTTACCGGAATTTGGTAAACCTACTAACCCAATATCAGAAATCAGTTTCAAGATGATTTTCAATGTTTTCTTCTCGCTTTTTTGACCTTCTTCAGCATGTCTGGGTGCTTGATTGGTCGTTGTTAAAAAATGGTAATTACCGTGTCCTCCTTTACCTCCCTTTGCTACAAGTAAAGTTTGCTCATGGGTGAGAATCTCGCCTAGTATTCTATCGTCGTTTATCACAACTATACCTAAAGGGATATGGATATGTACATCCTTTCCTTTTTTTCCGACCATTTTTTTACCTTTACCATGAGTTCCACGACCCGCATTGTAATGCGGTTTTACTTTTAGATCATAGAGTGTTTCAAGCCCCCTTTTTCCAATAAGATATACTGAGCCGCCATCTCCACCATCACCGCCGTCAGGTCCGCCTTTAGGAACAAATTTCTCACGACGGAATGATACACAGCCATTACCACCATTACCAGCTTGAATGATAATCTTCGCTTCATCAATAAACTTCATATAATGAAGTATATTAATAATATAAACAGAGTCAATGATAAAAATGCAGTATCATCCCGCCCTTTCTAACGAAAGGACGGGACTCGCAGTATCGTTCTTACCGAACTTGCAGTATTGTCTCTTCGAGACTCGCAGTACCGCCTTTGGCTCGTCCTGTATTATAATTCTATAAAAACAGAGATGGTCAAAACTTTGACAGACTGGTGATACTGTGTTTATATTTTCAGTTTTTTTCTTAATGCTTGTGCTATAATATCAGGTACCAATTGGGATATATCGCCGTGCAGTGAGGCGATTTCCTTAACCAGTGAAGAACTGATGAAAATATATTTTTCTGAGGGCATTAAGAATATTGTTTCAATCTTTGGAGCCAGTTTACGGTTCATAAGCGTCAATTGGAGTTCATAATCATAATCAGATATTGCCCGGATGCCGCGTATGATTGTTGTAGCACCTAATCTTTTTGCAAAATCTACTAAGAGCGTCGAAAATCCTAGAACCTTAATTTTATTGTTATTTCTAAAAACCGCTTTAACCAACTGGATCCTTTGTTTTTGTGTAAACAAACTTTTTTTTGGTTCAGCACTTATCCCAATAACAATTTTGTCAAAGATTTTTATGGCACGGGAAACGACATCAATGTGACCAAAAGTTATTGGATCAAATGTACCTGCATATATTGCTTTTTTCATTGAAGCTCACTTAGTATCGCAGAGACCGTTGAGAAAAGGAGTTTGCGCCATCTGCTTTTTATTAGTTGGCATTGATGAACGTGACTGCTGTTTCACCATATCTTTTCCTTTTAAGAATTGACAGATCCTCTGGTAGGATAAATTTCTCTTCAGGATGATGTTCAGCAACTATAATACCTTTATCTTTAAGAAGTTTATGTTGAGAAATTAATTTTATAGTTTTTCCAACATAGTTTTTGTTGTATGGTGGATCAAGAAAAATTATGTCGAATTTTTCGCATGCGATTTTTTTTAACCAGATTCTAAAATCCTTTGCCATTACTTTCGTTTCGCTGTTTAAAGAAAGATTTTTAATATTTTGTAAAAGGATTTTAGGTTTTTTTTCAATAAAGGCACAGCTTCTCGCACCACGAGAAATTGCTTCTAAACCCAGTGCACCACTACCTGCAAAAATATCCAATACATAAGCCCTTTGCACTTTTACACCAATAACATTGAAGATTGCTTCTCTGACTATTCCTTTTGTTGGTCTAATTCCCCTTTTTGAAATTTTGATACGTCTACCTTTATTCAAACCTCCTACAATCCTCATTAGAATTTAGTAGAATTGAATGCTTCAACTTAAGGAGATTAGACTATATTAAAGCTAATTCCTTATTATTGTTGGTGTAATGAAAATCAGAAGTTCGCGATCCTCAATAGTTGTAGTCGTTTCTCTAAACAAAGCGCCAAGAATTGGAATGCTCATGAGAATTGGAATACCACGGACGGATTTTGATTCCTTTTTGCGGATGAATCCACCAATGACAACTGTATGGCCATCTTTAACTAAGACCTTAGTATCTGCTTCTGATGTAGTAATAATTGGTCTGCCAGCAAGAGCTGAGGCACGATCTAATTCACTGACCTCAGCATGTAATTCCATAGTAATTTCTTCTAAAGAGTTAATGTGGGGTGTAACTTCCAATTTTGTACCAACTTCGTAGAACTCAATAACAGTATTGCCTGACAGGTCTCTGGTTGGGATGCCGAATCTTTGACCACCTAAGATAGATGCTTTTTCATTATCAACAGCAGTAATCCGCGGGGCTGAAATTATTTGCGCCTTCCCGCTTTCTTCAAGCATGTTGATTGCTACATTGACCTGGGCTAATGACGGGACGGTTCCTATATTGAATAAACTAAAACCAACAACTTGTGGTTCGAGATTACTTGTAACGTCGGCTCTTAATATACGACTCTCCAATCCTTTAAGTGTCCAGTTTACTCCTAATGCTTTTGACGTAGAGGCATCTATGTCTACAACCTTACACAGTATCTCAACCTGCGGCGTCGGTGTATCCAGGAGTTTTATTAATTGTTCTATCTTACTGTGAATCGGATCGACTTCTGTAACCACAACTGAATTGGTTCGTTTGTCTACATTAGCTTTACCTTTTGGTGACAGCATTGCTGTTATTTTGTCAAGCATCCTGTCCGGAACTGCAAACTCGAGTTTGTAAATTTTTGAGCTTAATGGTAGATCATAATCTTGTTTATTAAGATTATCAGCAGTGTCGACTCTAATCACACCAGGATCTTCTCGATACGCATAACCTGATGCCTTTAAAATAATATCCAATGCCTGACGCCAGGGGACATTATGAAGCCGAACCGTGACTGTTCCCTTAACATCTTTACCAGCAACAATATTTATTCCTGCATATTCAGATAGAGCTCTCAGCACAGTAAGTATGTCAGCGTTTTCAAGATCGATAGAGATTGGTCTACCAGTGACAGTGGGTTTTGCCGTGGGAATTGGAGGGGCAGCTTTTTCAGATGGAATGGCAATTATGTCTGCAGCAGAAGCCTGCCACTCTGGGAATGAGGTAACTAATCCCGTAAGCAGGGTTAGAACAAAATCATTTCCTTCTGTTAAAGTAAGGAAAGAGTAATCACTATCAAGTTTTCCAACGACCCTTATTAAATCGGATTGTTCACTAAAACCCGTTACTGACAATTCCTTTATGCCTCCTCTATTGACAGCAAATTTTTTATCAACGAATGCGCTTGAAATTCCGGAACAATCAACAACAATTCTTGGTGGATTTTTTAAAGTGAACGAATTAACAACAAATGGTGCATCCGCTTTTACGATAAGTTTTGTGTTCATACCCTCAGAAACCACAACTAAATCTTGAATGACTGCACCACCTGCCAACGAAATTAATAATGTGAGGATTAAAACATTCCTCATATTTTACCTCCTTTCTTTTTGTTGAAGCCTCAGTTCATATTTTGTTATGACACCAGCATGAACTATTTCGAAAATGATTCCTTTGCGATTTATTTCAGCAACTTTACCACCGGCAACTTTGTCACCTCTTTTTAGAATATATCCTTGATTCAATCCATCCTTTACTAAACCATAATAACCCTTGTCACCCCATAAAATCCCAATTAAAGTCAAATTTTCAACACTCAGGTGACCTGCTTTACCGCCTTTACCTAAATCTAATCCGAGTAGTGGAACAAAAGGATCTCTTCTACCTGCTTGTTTATAATTCCATTTTTCAACAGGGAAAAAATCAGTTGTTGTTGGTTCTGTTGGTGCTTGATTTAAAATTACTAACGCACAAATACCACTACCTATAAGATGGAATAACATGCTGTACCTCCTTTCATTGTGCAACTGTATAAGTAACTGCGCTCAAATTTGCCTCAACGCTTCTTTTTTTGCCAGTACTTATTTTAACAGATGGGACATTTACGATTCTTGCAAGGTTACCTATATTAGAAAGAAATTCTCCAAGTTGATGGTAGTCGCATGAAACCTTTAGTTGAACCGGGATTTCAGAATAATTTGTATGAAGTTGCGGAGCGCTTGGTTTGAATAACAAAAAGCTGACTCCTGCCTTGGTTCCAGAATTTGATATTTGTTGAATCAGTGAAGGAATCTCTTTTTGCTTTGGTAACATTTCTTTTGCTCTTTCCCATTCAATTTCGAGTCGTGCAATTTTCGCTTGAAGTTCAGGTAATCTCGCTCTGGCTGCTTCAGCCTTCTGGACTTCAATTTGCAGTGAGTCTCGTCGTGCCGTCAATATATTAATTTTTTCTCTATTTGACTTGTGTGGAAATTGGAAGAATAAAACCAAGACTATAATTATGATAATAAAAAATGCGATTGTTTTTTGTGTTTTTGGTTCTCTAATATTCATTTTTGCCTCTCGATCAATCTGTCATACCCAACATTTGCTGTCAATGTGAACGCCATCATTTCCTGTTGTTCTACGGCTTTTTTCTCTAATACTGTTAAATCAACATCGTGAATATAAGGTGATTCTTCGAGACGATTCATGAAATCAGCAACCAATAAATTGGATGCCGTAACGCCCTTCATTTGGAGTTCTGATTGACTAACATTTAATGAATTGAGCCAGGTGAATTCAGGAATGCGCGAGGAAATTTCATCAAGAACATGAGCTATGAAGAATCGATTTTTATTTAGTTCTTTAATCGGTGCAATCAATGCTGCCAGTTCTCTCTCGCGTTTTTCAAGACTATCAACAGTAGCCTTATATTCCTTTAACTCTTCGAGTTTAACATTCAATTGGGTAATGTTTCCATTTAGACTGCCCATTTGACTGGACTGGATAAATAATAACACTGCAACAATCACCACGACAACTACTACACCAATTATGTAGATAACAGTAGTTTGTATCGAAGGCAGTTTTAAACCAGGGCGCGCCCCTTTTACTGCCCTACGTTTTGGTGCTCGTTTTTTCTTGGCAGTTGGTGCTAAATTTATTTTGATCATTATTCCCCCCTTAATGCCAAACCTGTAGCTTGGACTAACATTGATCCTATTACATCTGTTCCCTCAGGGCTGAACATTGCAGGATCATAGATAATATTTTTGAAAGGATTGATCAACTCAATCGGCACACCAAGCCGTCTTTTTAAATATTCTAAAAGATTTGGTATTAGTGAGCCGCCACCTGAAAGATACATCCGGCTAACTTTTTCTTCACCAGTTACGCTGGAAAGAAATTGCAGGCTGCGTTCAATTTGTGTTCCAAGGGCACTGACAAAAGATTCGAATACACCCTGCACTGAATCTTGTGATGCACCAACCGGGACTGTTCCTTTAACAGCATTTGCAGCATCGTCATAATTGAATCCGATTTCTTTTTGTAATTTACTGATAAATGCATTTACACCATAGTAAACGTCACGGGCAGACAAAGATGATCCTCCTTTTATGACATTGATAACGGTCATTCCAGCCCCGATATGTATCAGACAGATTATTTCATCTGGAGCAGGTGCATAATTATACTCAAAAACGTTTTGTATGGCGAAGGCAGTGGTGTCAACAATTACTGGATTGAGATTAAGCTCTTTTAATAGGGAAGAGAGATTATTTATGACTTCATTTTTAGCCGCAACTAAAATTACTTCTTGCTGGTTATCGCCAAAATTCGGATTGATAACATCGAAATCAAGCGAAACTTCATTTATATCAAAAGGGACATACTGCTCAGCTTCCCATTTGATTTGTTCTTTGGTATCTGCTTCGCTCATCCGATCCATTGTTATTCGCTTGATTATTACATCACGGCCTGCTAATCCAATCACTACATTTTTAGTGGTGAATCCCTTACTTTCTAATAAACTTCTGATTGAATCTAAAACAGCTTCTCTATCAATTATCTCTCCCTCAACTATTGCATCAGGTAAGACTTTCGAAATCCCATAATTAATTAATTTTTTTGTCTTACCTGTACTTAATTCAACCATCTTGGTTTGGCTTGAGCCAATATCAAGACCAATAACCTTTTTCTTCTTTCCGAACATAATCGCTCCTTTTTATTTTCCTCATTTTATTTATTTTGCTTTATTATATATATAATTGTTTATCTGTCAAGAGGTAATTTAATGACAAATACTCGATTGGTTAAAAATAAGGTTTAGCTTGCTACAGTACAAGTGAAAAGTGAAAAGTTAAATGAGACTTAGATTTATGGAAATCATCCGTAGATGAACGTTTATAGGTCTGTAGTCGAATTTAACCCCGCACCTTGTTTTGCTTAATGTGTACGCATTGATTACGCATTCTGTAGAACCCAGGGAATAAATAGTGGTTTATCTGCATATTTATGCCGAACAAGGTGCGGGGTTAATTCACGCATATCATTTACGTTTACTTCGTTTCGTAAATGATGCGTTCATTAAAGTTAAAAGTTTATCGAAAATCGAAATTCTTGCTAACTTTACTCATGAACTGTTTATATGTACCTTTCTCAATATGTTTTCTTATCTTTGCCATTAGCTTTATGTAAAAATGTATATTGTGATAACTAACCAATCTACCCGCCAGTGCCTCGCCTGCATTAAAGAGGTGTCGGAGATATGCACGGGAAAAATGGCGGCATGTATAGCAATTACACTTTTTATCAAGTGGGGCATTGTCTGCAGAAAATTTACTGCCTTTGATAATTACTTTTCCTTCAGAAGTAAAAGCCATACCTGTTCTTCCGTTACGCGTTGGTAATACACAATCAAAGAGGTCGACCCCGAGACTCACTGCTTCCAAAATATCTTCAGGATAACCACAGCCCATAAGGTAGCGTATCTTTTTTTCAGGTAGTACTTCGTTTACTTCATAAACCATTTCATTGGTCAGCATAGATGGTTCACCGACCATAAGACCGCCAATTGCATAACCGGCAAAGTTTAGATCAACAATACGCTCAGCGCACTCTCTACGCAGATTCTTGAAAGTGGCGCCTTGTACTATGCCGAATAAATGAGGTTTTTTTTTACACCGAGGCTTCTTTTTGCCCAGTTTACGGTTCGTTCAACAGCAATCCTTGCGTCCATAAATTGTGATGGATAAGAAGTGAAAAAATCGAGGACCATTGCAATGTCAGAGCCCAACTCTTTTTGGATATCAACTACTATCTCCGGACTCAGGAAATGTCTTGAACCATCCAGATGAGAGGAAAATTCTACGCCATGATCATTGGTTTTTATCAATTTACTGAGAGAATATGCCTGAAAACCACCAGAGTCAGTGAGTATAGCTTTGTCCCAACCCATAAATTTATGCAGGCCACCCATTTTTTTAATAAGTGATGATGTCGGACGTAACATTAAATGGTAGGTGTTGGTTACAATGATCTCGACGCCAATTTTTTTAAGATCTGCAGGAGATAATGTTTTTACTGAACCCTGTGTAGCAACAGGCATGAAATTAGGTGTCTTGATCTCATGATGAGAGGTTTTTAATATACCACACCGTGCTTGTGTATTAGGGTCTTTGTTTAAAATTTTGAACTTTATCACTTCATTATTTCTCTGTGAGAAAAATCCCGTTTTAATGAAAATGCCTCGATGTTGTAGGGCGGTTTCCCTTCAGTAATATACTCGGCTGCAAGCCATCCAATTTCTGGCGCCAGCATGAATCCATGGCCACACATACCGCCGACGATCCAGAATCCCCGAATATCGGTTTTATCGAGAACAGGATTACCATCTGGTGTCATTTCATAACTTCCTGACCATTGTCGTATGATTTTCATAGGTGACAACCTTGGTATTATACGTGCAGTCCTTCTACCCATCTCTTTAACAAATTCAAATGATGTATTAATGTTATGGCCAGGTACATTCGGTTTTGGGGTATAGCAACCAATGATACTTCCTTTACCAAATTTTTGATTGAAGTAGCAGCCATCATCGCGGTAGTCAACAATCATCATATCAAAAAATCTTTCCATTGGTTCAGTAATTAATGCTTCGTGGCGTTCAGGAGAAACCGGAACATCTAATCCAATTAATTTAGAAACTTCCCTAACAAATGGTCCTGCAGCATTAATTATAATCGGTGCATAATATGTTTCATTATCTTGTGTCTTTACAGATTTTATTGCACCGTTCTCAATGTCTATTTGAACGACCTCTTTATTAGCGAAAACCGCGCCATTTTTTCGTATTCTTTTTGCATAGCCATCGACAATGAGAAATGGGTTTGCTTGTGCATCACTCGGACAATGGGCACCACCCAGAAGGCCTTCTGGATTTATACCTGGGACAATTTTTTTAATTTCGTCCACGCCTATAAAATTAACATCAAGCCCCATTTTTCTTTGCAATTCTATCAGTTTTAAATAAGTATTCTTTTTCTCTTCACTGTGGGCAAGAAAGAGATAGCCGCCCTGATGAAATTCAACGTCCTGTCCTAATTCTTTCTCCATAATTTTGAATTTCTTCATCGATTCCATTGCCACTGTAATACTGAGCTCTGTAGAAAATTGTTGTCGGATACCACCAATACATCGACCTGTTGACCCTGCAGTTAAATAGTCTTTTTCAAGAAGATAAACCTTTAAGCCTTTCTTTGCTAAATAAAAGCCAGTGGCACAACCAATAATACCACCACCGATAATGATTACGTCAGAAGTATTTTCCATAGTGATTAAATCCTAAATTCTAAGCACTAAACTCT
>SOIY01000325.1 GCA_004376785.1 Candidatus Stahliibacteriota bacterium
TTGGATAGTGGAGTTTCAATTGCTAATGTACAATTAACCACTCACTCTTTTGAGGGAAACAAAGAGAACATTTCAATAAAATTTAACGAACCTGTTAATGATGATGTTTATCTTGAAGTTTATGAATTCCACTATATCATGCATCCTGAATTTGCTCCCCAAGAAGATACGTGGCCACATGAAAGACAAATGCAATTTATGCAGGACGTCCTTGCTGGCAATGTGGAGCCATTTAAACCGAAATTATCTGATGAAAATATCCAAAAAATTCTAGAAATCTCGTCCAAAGAGACAATCAAACTTAAAACATTGGACAATCAAGTTTTTTATACAGACTGGACTGCAAAACATGGAAGAATCTTTTTTAGGGTAAAAACAGGTAATAACTATCTTAATGATATTTACACAATGAGAGTTCACTGCAAGCATATAGACATGCGAACTGCAGAGAAGTTGAAAGATTTACTACAAGCAATAAGACTACCTTTAGAACATAAAAATGGGTTGATGGCACGACAGATTTTTGAGCATGTTTATGCTACATATACACAGGGACATAGTCTGCAATTTATGTTAAAACATCATCAACAACAAATCGACGATCTTGATGCTTTGTTCGAACAGTTAGAACATACTGTATCTAAATCTGCCTTTGATGAGGCTAGGAACATGATTGTCCAGATTGAACAGAAAATAAGTGAGAAAGAAGAAATATTTTTCAAATTGGATGTATCAAAAAATGATGATTCTATAAGTGTAACCATTCAAGATAACATAAATGACTATTCTTTTTATAGCGATCCAAATGTAGAGGTTTATCTGAAAGAATATGAAGAACCGAGCATTGAAGAATTAATGAGACAAGTTCATTCAATGCCAACAGACCACTCAAAAATTGATCCGTCAATGCATATGACAATGTTGCAACCTGACAAAGATAAACTGATAGATGGCACAATTAGATTAGAAAATTCTGTAAATGCATTTACTGGAATCATTCCAAAAGAATGGGAAAATGCTAGAATAATAGTTCTATATGGTAATAATCAGAACTATTATTTGACTAAAAATGTTAAATTGGATCAAAACTCCTAATTGCTAGGATTGAGTAGCATGAAACCCAAAAGAAAAATGCACTTGGTGGGGTTATTGTTAGCCTTTGCTATTGGAGCTATGGGATTAATAATATTCCTGGCAAATGAGGTGACAATGAGTCAAGAACCTGAATCAAAAACAGTTGAGAAACACTATAACAGACTGATATTTGAGAAGAGTCCCTACCTACTTCAGCATGCAGACAATCCCGTGGACTGGTATCCATGGGGACCAGAGGCATTTGAGAAGGCTCGGAAGGAAAATAAACCTATTTTTCTGTCCATTGGATATTCAACCTGCCACTGGTGCCATGTAATGGAACACGAGTCCTTTGAGGACCCTGAAGTAGCCAGACTGATGAACGAGGTCTTTGTTTCCATAAAGGTAGATCGCGAGGAACGACCAGACATAGACAATGTCTACATGATGGTCTCTCAAATGATGACGGGCAGTGGGGGATGGCCTCTCACTATCATTATGACGCCAGACAAAAAACCTTTCTTTGCCGCCACCTATATTCCAAAAGAGAACCGGTTTGGACGGATTGGAATGCTGGAGCTGATCCCACGCATCAAGGAGATTTGGGCAACTCGACGAGGTGAAGCGTTAAGTTCAGCTGATCAAATTACTTTTGCCCTCCGACAGGTCTCGCAGGATGCACCCGGTGAAGAACTGGATGAGGCCACACTAAAGCTTGCTTATGAGCAGCTTGCCAAGCGCTTTGATGAGCAGCACAGTGGTTTCGGTAGCGCCCCGAAGTTTCCCACCCCACACAACCTCCTTTTCCTGCTCCGATACTGGAAGCGCACCAATAATGAGAAAGCCTTGGAGATGGTCGAAAAAACCCTTCAAGGGATGCGACGCGGTGGCATCTATGACCACATCGGGTTTGGCTTTCACCGCTATTCCACCGATTCTGAATGGCTCTTGCCACACTTTGAAAAGATGCTCTATGATCAAGCTATGTTGGCTATGGCTTACACAGAGGCTTACCAAGCAACTGGAAAAGAAGAATATAGAAAAACCGCACGGGAGATTTTCACCTATGTGTTGCGGGATATGACAGCGCCGGAAGGTGGGTTTTACTCTGCTGAGGACGCTGATAGCGAGGGCGAAGAAGGGAAGTTTTATCTCTGGACCGAGGAGGAAATCCGACAGGTACTCGGAAGTGAAGAAGCAGATTTAATCCTTAAGGTGTTCAACATTGAAAAGAACGGCAATTTCATGGAGCAGGCAACTGGCAAGAGAGCCGGTGCGAACATTTTGCATCTAAGAAAATCACTTACTGAGATCGCCTCTGAGCTGAAGATGTCCGAGCAAGACCTTCAAAAGCACCTGGAAACAGCACGGCAGAAACTATTTACTTACCGTGAGAAACGCATTCATCCCCATAAAGACGACAAAATTTTAACCGATTGGAATGGTCTCATGATCGCTGCATTCGCAAAAGGGGCACGGGTCTTTGATGAACCGAGGTATGCTGAAGCCGCCAAAGCCACTGTGGATTTCATCCTTAAGAATATGCGCAAATCAGATGGGCGACTTCTTCATCGCTATCGAGATGGTCAAGCCGCCCTACCAGCTCAGGTAGATGATTATGCTTTCCTGATTTGGGGAATGCTAGAACTATATGAAACCATCTTTGAGGTGCGTTACCTTCAAACCGCACTCGACTTGAACAGAGATTTAATGAAGCACTTTTGGGATGATAATAACGGTGGATTTTACTTTGTGGCAGACGACGGTGAGAACCTTCTTGTTCGCCAGAAAGAGATTTACGACGGTGCTATTCCCTCGGGAAACTCACTAGCGATGTTAAATCTGCTTCGTCTAGGACGGATAACTGCCAATTATGATTTCGAAGAGAAAGCAGCAAGAATCGGACGTGCTTTTTCCAGGAATGTCAAGCAATCACCATCAGCATATACCCAACTCATGGTTGCCGTGGACTTTGGAGTAGGACCTTCTTACGAGGTGGTCATCGCCGGTAACTCACAGGCCGAGGATACCAAAGAAATGTTGAAAGCCATCCGCACCCAATTTATACCTAACAAGGTAGTGATTCTTCGTCCAACTGAACAAGAATCACCTGATATCGATCGTCTTGCCGAGTTTACTAAATCTCAAGCAAGTATTGACGGTAGAGCCACTGCTTATGTCTGTCTTAACTATAATTGCAAATTTCCAACAACGGACATAACTAAAATGCTGGATTTGCTCAATGTGAAATAGCTAATAAAAAGGAAGGCAT
>SOIY01000114.1 GCA_004376785.1 Candidatus Stahliibacteriota bacterium
CGAGGGGCGTGGGTGAATTTGTTTCGGATTTAATATTTCGGATTTACCCAAGCCTGTTACAAACAAGCTGGGTTTAGATATTTCTGCTTTTTTCATATTTTCTCCTTAACCAATCCGTAATAATTGTGCTTTCTTTGCTAATTTATTTAATTTTCTTCTTATTACATAATATTCAGAAGAACTTATTTCCGGGTCTTTTTTCACTAATTCAAATGCGTCATCACGGGCTAAGAATAATAAATCTTTATCAGCTTCCAAATCACCAATTTTTATATCAGGCAACCCATGTTGTTTTTTACCCAGAATTTCCCCAGGACCACGTAATTTAATGTCTTTCTGTGCAAGGGCAAAACCATCATTGTTTTTTTCGAAGAAAGATATTCGTTCAAATGTTTCAGGTGGTACATAACGATTTAAAAAAAGAAAGCAATATGATTTTTGCGCTCCTCTTCCAATACGTCCTCTTAGCTGGTGTAATTGTGCTAAACCAAATCTTTCCGGATGTTCAATGAGCATCACACTCGCATTTGGTATATCAACTCCCACTTCTATAACCGTTGTGGCAACAAGTATGCTTAAATTACCACAACGAAATTCGTTCATTATACTCATTCTTTCTGCGGTTTTCAACCTTCCATGAATTACACCAACCGAGCATTCCGGGAAGGCGCCGGTTATTTCTTGATAAACTTCATTGACTGATTTCAGATCCAATATTTCAGATTTTTCGATTATGGGACAGATAACAAATACCTGTCTTCCTTTAGACACTTCTTGTCTAACAAATTCAAAAGTAGTTCCTTTCTTTTTTTCATTAACAATCTTAGTTATTACTTCACCACGACTTGGTGGTTTCTCCTTCAGCATAGAAATATCTAAATCGCCATAAAGAGTGAGTGCTATAGTTCGAGGAATTGGGGTTGCAGATAAAACCAGGAAATCCGGATTTATGCCTTTATTCACTAAAGCCGCTCTTTGCATGACACCAAATCGATGTTGCTCATCAACAACTGCCAGTCCGAGATTTTTGAACATAATCTCTTCTTCAATGAGTGCATGGGTACCAAAAATGATTTGCGCCTCACCACTGTGAATTTTCTGAATTGTTGTTTGTCTTTCATCACCTTTAATACTACTTGTTAGAAGTAGGGATTCAACATTAAGTTTCTTCAATATTTCAGAGAGGACAATAAAGTGTTGTTCGGCAAGTATTTCAGTTGGAGCCATCAAAACTGATTGATAGCCATTTTCAACTGAAACGAGCATAGCATAAAGCGCCACAATTGTTTTGCCAGATCCAACATCGCCTTGTAATAAACGATTCATAGGCCGGAGTTGTTCCATGTTGTTCACTATGCTTTTTATAACTTCAGTCTGTCCTTTGGTTAGTTGAAATGGGAGCAATCTAACAAATTTTTCAGTCAGTTTGCCATTTTCCTTGAGTGGTATTCCGGTTTCGTTCATAAATTTCATTTTACGTTTTGCAAGAATTAATTCAAAAAAGAAAAATTCATCATACACAAGGCGACGCCGTGCGGCAATGGCTTTTTCGATTTTCGTAGGAAAGTGCAGATTGTAAACTGCTTCACTTAATGACATTAAGTTGTGTTTTTTTGTTATTGATTGTGGCAAAGTTTCTCTTATTTCGTCAAGACATGCATCAAGTGAGATTTTTATTGCTCTTTTTATATCCCATAAGCTGAGACCATCGGTCAAAGGGTAGACAGGAATGATAGAGCCATGTGTTTTCTCCATAATTTCTTCTTCACTTATTATTTCATAGAGTGGATTAACAAATTGCCTGTCATAGAAAAAGCTCACCTTGCCGGATATTAGAAGCCAATCACCGACCTTAAATTTCTTTTTTAAATCAGGTCGGTTGAACCACTTTATGTTGATTGAACCAGAGTCATCCGTCAAAAGGATTTTAGTCAAATTAACTCGATTTTTTATTTTTTGTAATTCGACCAGTTGAATTTTACCAATAACAGTTGCTTCATTATTGATTTTCAGATTTTTTATTTTAAAAATATCAGAGTAGTCTATATATCTTCTTGGAACTAAAAAGAGTAGATCATTAATTGTTTCAACACCAATCTTTTTGAAATAGAGTGATCGTTTAGGCCCTATGCCTTTTATATATTGGACTTGGCTGTCTAATTTGAGATAAGTTTTTTTGACCACTACTCAGATTTTGATATTTGTTCCATCTCTTTATGAAATGTATCTGGGTTGAGCGCCTTAGATTCGGCTTCCTCCTTTGTAATAATTTGTTTCTTTACCATATTGGCTAAGCAGGCATCAAAAGATATCATACCTAATTGTTGAGAAGTTTGCAAAATTGATGAGATTTGGTGAATTTTCGCCTCACGAATTAAATTCCTGACAGATGGAATTGCTATAAGTATTTCATATGCCGCAATTCTGCCGTTACCATCGGTGCGTTTTAATAAATCCTGAGAAATTATGCAAAGAAGATTTAGTGAAAGTTGCATTCTTATTTGATTTTGCTGGTGAGGAGGAAATACATCTATAATACGATGGATTGAAGAGATTGTGTCTGCGGTATGTAAAGTAGTAATAACCAGATGTCCAGTCTCTGCTGCAGTTATAGCCAGTCCGATTGTTTCCAAGTCCCTCATTTCGCCGATAAGAATTACGTCCGGGTCCTGTCTTAGAACGAATTTCAATGCATTGGAAAACGAATTGGTATCTCTGCCGATTTCCCTTTGGGTAATTAATGCTTTCTTATTTTTGTGAATGAATTCGATTGGATCTTCAACTGTAACTATGTGACAGGTATCATTTTCATTACGGTGATTTATGAGCGCTGCTTGGGTCGTGGATTTACCACAGCCAGAAGGTCCAGTGACTACAATCAGACCGCGCGGACGTAGGGTCATTTCTTTTAATACTTTTGGAATATGCAATTCATCTAAGGTTGGAATCTCAGAGGGTATAAGTCTGAAGACACCACCAAGATTTGTTTTCTGCTTAAATAGATTAATTCTAAATCTTCCACCGTTGGGCAATTCGTAAGAAAAATCCAGTTCAAAATTCTTTTTGTATTCTTCTATCTGTTTTTTTGTCAGCAATTTCACAACTTCTGTTTCAACATCTACCTTTGTTAAAGGCGGTAAATCCAGTAATTCAAGGTCTCCATTTATACGCATAATTGGTGGCGAATTAACCTTTAAAATAAGATCAGAGGCGTTATATTGTTTTTGGATATTTAAAAGCTCATGTATTTTCTTCATGTACTATATTCTTTTCTCAAATTCTTCAGGGTTTGCACAGTGGGCAAGTGCCTCCTCTTTGTCAATAATACCTTGATGAAAAAGATTTTTTAGATATTGATCCATCTGAATCATTCCTAACTTGGAGCCGGTTTGAATTGAGGTATATATCTGGGGAGTTTTGTTTTCTCTTATTGCATTTCTAATTGCGGGAGTACAAAGCATAATCTCAAAAGCAGCGATTCTTCCAGCACCATCTTTCTTACGCACCAGCGTTTCAGTAATCACTGCTTGAAGACTACTTGATAGCTGGAGGCGAATTTGCTGTTGCTGTGCCGGTGGGAAAACATCTATTATTCTGTCGATTGTCTGAACTGCATCGATTGTATGTAGTGTCGAGAAAACAAGGTGTCCAGTTTCAGCAGCTGTAATTGTTTGTGCCATTGTTTCAATATCGCGCATTTCACCAACCAGTATAATATCCGGATTCTGTCTTACAATACGACGCAAGGCTTCAGCATAGGATTTTGTGTCTATACCAATTTCGCGCTGTTCAATAACGGATTTATTATCTCGATGCAAAAATTCCATCGGGTCCTCGACTGTTATAATATGTTTCTTCTGGGTTTGATTTATATGTTCTAATATCGATGCAAGGGTGGTTGATTTACCGCTTCCAGTTGGGCCTGTAACAAGAACCAAACCGCGGGATAATTCAGCAATAGTTTTAAAGACAGACGGAAAACCCCATTCATCAACTGTTTTTATCTTCAGAGGAATAATACGCATAACTGCAGCGATATGACCCATCTGTTTAAAACAGTTAACCCGGAATCTTGCAACTCCAGAGATTTCATAAGCCATATCAAGTTCCTTTGCTTCATCGAACTTCTTTTTCATAGCCGGGAGTAGTAGTCCGCCGATAAGATCCTCTAAATCATCTTCGTCGAGTGTTGGTTGGTCCATCTTTTGTAAATTCCCAGTAACACGAATAATCGGTGGTTCTCCAAACCGCAGGTGTAGGTCAGAGCCTTCCCTTAATACTAATTCTTCTAAAAGAACATCAAGTTCAACCTTTGCCATAGGACAAATTCCTAAACCCTTACACCAAATTCTTTGGTATGTGGGTAATTCCTAAGCATCAACGTCTCTTTGATGAAGGAAGCCGTATAAAGGCGCGAAGTCCGATAGAAGTATCTGTGATATAATCTAAAGTCGATATCGCAGAAGAGGATATTTTTATCATATGGATAGAAGTAGTGTTAATATTTGAAACAACGATTTTTACAAGTGTATCAGTAACTGTTGTATCAATTACTGTGTCGGTTAAAGCATCCAAGATTTCTTCGATTGGTGTGTTGAAGAGACTGTCGATGTTGCTGACCAGCATTTTGTATATAGCAACATCAGTAGTATCATATTCCTGCAATTTACTGAAGATAATCTCTAATGTATCATTAGGGATGCTGATAAATTCCGTATCAGGTTGCCAAAAATGCTGGCTTTCTGGTATATTGAAATCTGTAGTATCAAAATAGTCAACATTACCTTCATCTAATAAACCTAATCTATAGGAGACACCAATACCAGATTCGAGTAGGGCAGAGGTATCCGTAAAAGTCATAAGAGATTCAATAGGCGTGACATAAGCAATCGAGTCAAAATCGGTGTCAATTTTTCTTTCCACAATTACACCATCTCCAGCAGGTGTACGCAAAACCCATGTCCAAGATAGGTTGACAAATGCCTTCTCTGTATCGCCTGCGCTGCTCTCCATCTTTACCATTTCGGCAGTGTGTTTGAGAACACAATCAAGGTTGATCTCAATGCCTGTTTCGCATGAGAGAAATATCAAGATTACCAGGAACCCGATCATTTTTTTCATTATTATCCTCCTTTTATTTGTTATTTTTAAGATAACTACGTTATCTTACATACAAACGAATCATAGCGGATCCAAACAGATATATGACGAATATATTTATCAGTATGCATCTACATTTATCTGTCTGAATCAATTATGCTTAAGCATAATCAATTTTAAGGTATTTGTCAAGATGTAATATATTCCTGAATCCAGTTTGCCTAAGGCAGATAACTGGATTTAAGAGTAGACAGTAGATAGTAGTCAGTAGACAGATTATATGATGATTCATTAGATAATAATTCACCAAATTGGCGGAAATAAAAAGATACTGACTACTGTTCACTGACTACTTACTACTGCCGTAGGGTGTTAATATCTAAATTTCGATTTAGATATTGCAAGACAAATACCGATAGCCATAAAACAAGCGAGGAGTGATGAGCCTCCATAGCTCATAAATGGTAAAGGAACACCAGTTATTGGTAATAACCCCATTGTCATGCCAATGTTTAAAAATGTCTGGTAAGTAATCCAGGCGAAAACGCCACTTACAAAGATACTTGCAAATCTGTTTTTTGTCTCTTTCGCCAAAACGAGTAATCTGTACAACAAGTATAAAAAAACAAGAGTTATTAGAATAATACCCAATAAACCAAATTCTTCTCCAAGACATGAAAAGATAAAGTCGGTATGCCTTGCCGGGAGAAATTCTAATTTCTTTTGTGTCCCTGATAAAAAACCCTTCCCTATGATTCCTCCTGATCCTATAGCAATCTTTGACTGGATTATTTGCCACGACATTCCGCGGGGATCAACCCATGGTGAGAAGAAAGAGATAATTCTTTGCTGTTGATATCCTTTTAATGAATTCCAGATAAGAGGCATTATTAACCCGGCAAGAAAATTGCTAACTAACCCATAGATGAAATCGCTTAATTGTTTATGGAAGTATAGAAATATTGTTAAAGCTGCAAAATATGTTACCCAGATATATATCGAAAAACTTGCAGCTGCAGAAACAATGGGTGAGAAGAAGATAAATATTTTTGTACCAGGTATGCCTGTCCAGTATAACATTACAATGAGAATCGGAAACAAAATTTGGGCGGCTCCTAAATCTGGTTCAAGAAAAATTAATATAGCAGGTATGGTAACGATAAAGAGAGGTGCGAGCATATCAGAAAAATTTTTGACTTTCTTTCGTGCGGATAAGAAACCTGCCAAAAAAAGGATAGTAGCAAACTTTGCGAATTCTGATGGTTGTATAGATATAGATCCAGGTTTAAACCACCGTTTGGGATATGCCTCTTGCGTAAATAGAAGTATTAAAAGAAGCAGTACAATTCCAATATAAATGAGTGGTGCTAAATTGAGCCATATCCTTGGAGATATTTTAGAAAAAATGAAGGCTATAATGACTGCTATGATAAGCCATATAGTCTGTTTAAAAAACAAGGCTGAACCGGCGGTTGAAAAGATCATAGCGAGTCCAATTAAAGATAGGATTATTACTGCTACAACAATACCCAACTCAAGTCTTTTTGGCATGATGTTCTGTACTTTCTCGAAACAGGTAAATCTTCATGATTTTACCAGCGATAGGAGCGGCTACAGTGGCTCCATGTCCGGCATTTTCAACAAAAACAAATACCAGAATTTGGGGGTTATCACTCGGCGCATAACCAACAAATAGAGAATGGTCTTCACCATGTGGATTCTGTACGGTTCCTGTTTTACCACATACTTCAAAATTTTCAACACGGGCAAGCGTACCAGTACCAAAAGATACAACACCTTTAAGTCCTTGTTTAACTATTTCAATTGCCTCCTTCGAAATAGTGGTTAAGTGATAATCGTGTTTTTCTCTTTTCTTAACATGAGGGATTGGTATTTCTCCATTATTTGCAAATATAGTAAAGGCGCACGCTAATTGTAATGGAGTCACCAATAAATCACCCTGGCCTATGCTTAAATTGAAAATATGGCCTTCAGTCCAGTTCTTACCATATTGTTTCTCGAACCACTGTCGATTTGGTAGAGAACCACTTTTCTCATTAGGTAGATCTATCAGCGTTTTTTTACCAAAACCAACCTTGTTTGTTCTTGAATACATCGTGTCAATTCCTATAAAACTTCCTAATTGATAAAAGTAGATGTCACAAGAATAAACTATTGCATCGATGAGATTAAGTTTTCCATGAGTTTTCCAGCATTTGAATATTCTTCTTCCCAAACGATATTTCCCTCGACATGGAGTGAAGGATTTTTCTTTAGTGATCATTTTTGAATCCAATGCGGCAAGGGCAACAAAAGGTTTAAATGTTGAGCCACAGGGATAACAGCTCATTATTGCTCGATTGTATAGTGGAGCATCAGGGGCATTATTTAATATCTGCCACTCTTTTTTCTGTAATCCATGTACAAAAAGATTTGGATCAAAACCTGGTTTTGAATAGAGCACCAGAATTTCGCCATTTTGAGGATTCAAGGCGACACAAGCTGCTTTCTCGTAGTTTTCTAAATACACTGCTACTGATTCTGTTAAAGCAAAATCGATTGTTGTATATAGGTGTTTACCATAAATAAATGGTGTTGGTCTTTTTTCTGCAATTTTCCCAACTTCTCTACCGAAAGCGTCAACTTCGATATACTCAATACCACCAATGCCTTTAAGGTGGTTTTCATAGTATTCCTCGAGTCCCATTCTTCCTATATAATCATTGATTGAATAATTTCCATTATTTTCCATTTCAGCATGAGTTATTTCACCCATATAGCCAAGGAGGTGGCAGAAAAGTTCCCCGTATGGATAATTCCTGAGTGGTTCAACACCAACCTCAACGCCTTTTAATATGTCCATATTTTCTTCGATTGTCGAAAGTTGTTTATAAGATATATCGTGAGCTATTTTGACCGACATAAAAGGATTTTTTTGTATCTTGAATTTTTCTTTGATTGTTTTTTCATCAATATTCAGGATATGGGTTAATTTTTTTAGTGTATTTTCATCAATCGATGTTTGAATAACAGAAACATAAAACCCCGGTCTTGTATTTGCAATTTCTATACCAGTGCGATCGAAAATTTTACCACGGGGTGCTGGAATATGTTTCTGCCTGATTCGATTTCTGTCTGAGAGTCGGTAATACTTTTTTCCTTCAATTATTTGTAGCTTTATTATGGAAAGAATGATTAGAATAAATGCTACTGCAATTATATTACGGAGTAATTTAAATTTTTTTAGATTTTTATCCATCTTTTATAGAACAATCTGTTTAATAATATGAATATTGGGGAAAAAACTATGGTTGTTATGATAATCGATTGAATCACCAATGGGGCTGATAGTATAAGATGCATTATGACTATCTTGGTGAGGTAAAAACTCATAAAGATGGCAAAAACCACGACTGGGCTGTGAACAATATATCTTTTTATATAGATAAGTGTTTGAACAAGTATTATGTAGATAAGCATATTAATACCAAGAACAACAGGATAATATAAATCGATTAGAAGTCCTGCAAAGAAGGAAAAGAGAAGAACGAATCTATCATCTTCCTGAAAGGCAATAAAAAATATAAGAATTGCCATCAGATCAATGTAAGGATTGAAAGGTAAAAAGACATACAATAAAACTATATAAAGAATATATTTCATCTATTTACCTCTGGAATATCTAATCCATGATTGCTCTGCTTATTGTAATCATATTGCTATTTGTATTTCTCGCTTGCTGTGATTGTACTGTCGGAAATTATGTAGACATGAGTAAGACGATTGATTTGAACACCTGGTGTAATAAAAATAGGTTTGAAGAATAGGTGGTTTCCACGTTCTATTTTTTTGACGCGCCCAATTAAAATACCTTCAGGAAATATTTCACTCATTCCTGATGTATAGATAGCATCACCAATATTTATTTCATCATTTATCCTAATAAAATCGAATATCAAATTGTCTCTTTTTTTAATAATTCCATGAACACCAGTATTAACATCAATTGCACTTACTGTGAATCCTTTATTTTCTATAGTTTCTACAATGCTGTACTTAACACCAACGTATTTTATCTTTCCAACTAAACCATTTATAGATATCGCTGGTTGATTTACATAGAGTTGTTGTTTTTGACCTTTATCTACATAAAGATACCCATTGATATTTAATGGATCGCGGCCAATAATCTGAGCCCTTAGCAATTTATATTTTGTTGTTTTAAAATCGGTTGTGTCGCGGAGAATTCTTTTTTTTAGCTCAGCATTTTCTAACTGCAACTGATTTACTACAGTTTCAAGTTCTGTAATGCGAGTATTTGAGACAGTTAAGAATTGTAAGAATTGAGTAGTAGTTTTAACAGGGAATAATAAGACCGAGGAGAGTGGTGCGGCTAATTGTAGTTTGACTTGTTCACTTAAGGGTAAAGTTGTTGTTGATATAATAAATAATATAGAAAATAGTATTAATTGGTGCCGAGACAACTATTCTCTCTTCATCTGGAATATTACTTTCTCATATTTAGACATATCATCAAGAATTCTTCCAGCACCAATGACAACCGCTTTATCAGGTTCCTCAGCAATTGTAACTGGTAGGTTAGTCTCTTCTCTGATAAGGGCATCAATACCTTGTAATAGAGAACCACCACCAGCCATGTATATCCCAGAGTTGACTATGTCAGATGCTAACTCCGGAGGTGTTTTTTCTAAGGTTAATCGAATTGCCTCAATTATCATTGAAAGAGGTTCTTGAATTGCTTCTCTTACTTCGTGGCTTGTTAATCTAATCGTTTTTGGAATGCCTGAGACTAAGTCCCTTCCTTTAACCTCATAATTGTTTTCCAAACTTGTTGGAAAGGCATTTCCAAGTTCAATTTTTATCTTTTCTGCTGTCTGTTCGCCGATGATTACATTGTAATTCTTTTTTATATATTGAAATATTGCATCATCCAATTCGTCTCCTGCAACTCTTATTGAATTATTGGTTACAATGCCAGATAGGGCAATTACAGCAATTTCAGTTGTTCCGCCACCAATGTCAATAACCATACTGCCTGTTGCGGAGTGTACTGGAAGATTAATGCCAATAGCGGCAGCAATCGGTTCAGAGACCAGAAATACCTCGCGTGCCCCGGCTGCTTCTGCTGAATCCCTGACTGCTCTTTTTTCGACCTCGGTTATACCGGATGGCACACAGATTATCACCCTTGGTCGAGTAAATAATCGTTTTTTTTGCACCCTTTCAATAAAGGTACGTAGAAGTAGCTCCACCATTTCAAAATCGGCAATAACACCATCTTTCATTGGACGAATGGCTTTAATATCATCAGGGGTTCTGCCCAACATTTTTTTTGCGTCATTCCCAGTCGCCAGACACTTTTTTGTGTTTGTATCAATTGCGACGACTGTTGGTTCATTAAGAACGATTCCACGGTCATTAACATATATCAAGGTTGTACAGGTTCCTAAATCGATTGCAACATCACTCACAAATTGGTTTTTTATAGTCCTGAATACCTTGATGATTGAACTTAACTTAAAACCCACTTGAATTTCCTCCTTTAAACAATAATATTTATTTTTTGCTTAAAGTCAAGGGAAAAAGTAAGAC
>SOIY01000225.1 GCA_004376785.1 Candidatus Stahliibacteriota bacterium
CCTTCTGAAAAAAGCGCTTCCTTTAATTGCTTCAAAGGGAATGAACCGCTTTTGCATAGTTGCAGGATTGTAGAATAATATTCGCATACTGCTAGAATATTAGATGATGTCAATCATCTTGTGATGTCGTTGAATGTTACAAATATGATTAATAAGAGAATTAGAGCATAGCCAATCTGTTGAATTACAATTCGGATTTTTTTGGAAAAACGCTTTCCTCTGATTGCTTCTATGATTGATATAACTATGTGGCCACCATCAATTGCCGGTATAGGAAAGAGATTAATGAGTCCTAAATTTATAGAAATAATCACAAGCAGCCCAAGTAGAAATTCAAAACCCCATTGAGCAGATTCACCACTTAATTTTGCAATAGCGATTGGACCACCCAATGCTTTTCTTGAAATCTTACCGATTATCAATTGATAAAATGTATTTAGCGTTAACCATATTATATCACGAGTTCGATTTAAAGATAAAACAAATATCTTTGATGGTGACAGGTACATACGCTCCCGGGGTATAAGGACGGAAATTTGTCTTATAGTATCTTTTGTTATTGGATCATAAACAGATATTGGTGTAATATTAGCAGTTTTAATTTCGCCATTGTGCTGCCATTCGAATAAAAAGTTTTTTTCTTTGGAATATCTAATAATATCAACTAATCCATTCCAGGCTAGGACTTCTGCTCCATTTATTTTTAGAACCTTATCACCCGTTCTCATACCTGCTTTGTAAGCAGGGCCACCGCGTTTTATGGTTCCTAAGATAGGTGGAACTAAGTTTGTTAAACCAAGTGAATCAAGGTTAATCACTAAATTTTTTGTGATTTTTCTACCATTTCTCATTACGGTTATATTTACTTCTTTGTCTATGTTGTTTGATAACACCTCTGTGAATTTATCCCAATTATTTATTCGTATATCATTTACTGAAATTATCGAATCTCCGTTTATAAATCCTGCTCTATCTGCATAACTATTTTCATCAACTTGGATTTTAGTATAGGGATCAATTGAAAGCCCAAAAATAGAAAAGATGGTAATCAGTACTATAATAGCTGAAATAATATTGAATAGAGGCCCGGCAAACATAACAAGTATTCTGCTATAAACAGGTGCATCATAAAAATCTGGTGTATTAGGTTTTTCACTTTCTTTCTCGGTTTTCAAAATTTTGCCTTCTTCTTCACCAGCCATTTTTACATAACCGCCAAGAGGGAAATAAGCAATTCTAAAATCTGTTTCTCCAATCTTTTTTCTAAATAGTGGAGGTCCAAATCCGATTGAGAACTTTTCTACTGGAATATGAAATAGCTTTGCCATTAAAAAATGGCCAAACTCATGAATTGTTATACAAAAAGCAAGCAGAAATACGAAAGGTAATAATGAATATAATAAAAAGTTGATAATAGTTAACATACAAGACTCCTAACCATTTGTTTTGACCACTCCTCCTTTTTTAAGTAAAAATCTATATTTCCCTTTTTAGGAGTGTGTTTGTTCATAACTTTCTTTATTATATTCGGAATTTCACTGAATTTCAATTTATCTTCAAGAAAAAGTTTAACCGTTTCTTCATTTGCAGCATTGAGCACAGCAGGCATACTTTTACCGAGTTTTAATGCATCATATGCATATTTTAGGCATGGAAATTTTTTCAAATTTGGCGGCAGAAAGGTCAGATTCTTAACCTTTGCAATATCCAGGTTCTTTACAATAGAATATAGTCGTTTTGGAGCTGTAAGTGCATATTGAATCGGTAATTTCATATCAGGAGTAGAAAGTTGGGCTAATAAGGTTCCATCAACAAATTGAACCAATGAATGGCATATTGCCTCCGGATGTATTACAACGTTAATCCTCTCTGCGGGGAGATTAAAGAGATGATGTGCTTCAATTATTTCAAGACCCTTGTTCATCATTGTTGCTGAATCCACAGTGATCTTCGCACCCATTTTCCATACCGGATGATTTAAAACGTCAGATTTAATTACATTTTTTATGGATTTATTTAAAAATGGGCCTCCTGATGCTGTTAATATAATACTTTTCACATTGTTTCCTCTATTACCCTCAAGACATTGATAGATAGCAGAATGCTCACTGTCAATTGGCAGCAATTCAACCCCATTTTTCTTCACCGAATCCATTATTATATCACCAAAACTTACCAGGATTTCTTTAGTGGCAAGACAGATACGCATTTTCTTTTCAATCGCCCTCACTATTCCAGAAATACCAATAGAACTGGCAAATGCACAAATAATAATATCAGCATTTGTGTTCTCAACCATATCAGTAATTCCTTGCTCGCCACATCTAATCTGTATTCTACCAAGATCCTTTTTTAGATTTTTGTAATATTGACAATCCATTATTGTTACCATTTTGGGTTTAATGTCTTTTGCCTGGGTTATTAACATTTGATGGTTAGTATATCCCGCAATCCCCACAATTTTAAAGTTTTTTAACTGTTTAATAACCTTTATTGCATTACAACCTATTGAGCCTGTTGAACCTAATAGAATTACTCTTTTCATAATATCTTGCTCAAAATTTTAAGATCGCTTCTTCTTGTAATTTTGATATTGAAGCGGTCTCCCTGAAAAAGATAGACTGGGATTTCTAAGGATTCAAGTATTGCTGCCTCATCAGTGTAATCAACAGAGAGATCTGCTTTTTTATATGCATTTTTTAACAGATTAATTGTAAAAAATTGTGGTGTCTGAATAAAATAAAGATTCTCTCGGAATAATGTTTTAATGACAACATTACTCTTCACTTCTTTTACTGTATCGCTAACTTTTGAGCCAAAAATAACTGCTTTATATTTACGACACAATTTGATCCCTTTATTTATTAATTTTTCAGAAGCAATTGGCCTCACGCCATCATGGATAATAACAATTCCTGAATTAGTTTTTATAGTATTTAAGGCATTTAAGACTGAATCTTGTCTGCGTTTACCTCCAGCAATGATATTATATACCTTTTTAAATCGCCATTCCTTTATTGTTTTGGTAACATATTTAATACTATTTATAGGTACAACTACTGTTATTTTCTTGATGTTTTTATTTGTTTCAAAATTATCGAGTGCATAGAGAAAAAGAGGGCGATCATTATAAGAATAGAATTGTTTTAGTTCTCCAAATCTTCGTCCTTTACCAGCTGCCACGAGTACCGTATGAATAGACATGGGAGAATGATAACCAGAATTGTAAGAATGTCAATGATAATAGTCTAATTTCTAAATCCTAAGCACTAAATTCAAAACATTTATTTTCTCTATATGGTGCAATAGCGCCGTTTTACGAAGACAGTGGGTGTCTTGAAAATTTGTATTTTTGACATTAGAATTTGTTTCGAATTTCGGATTTAGCATTTGTCCAAATCCCCATTCGGAGGATTTGGACATGATATTTACCTATTGACATTTAACAAATTATGGATATTATTTAGTATGAAATTAGACCTTAAGGAGGTGGCATTATGAAAAAGATGCTTGCGGTACTTCTCCTTGCCGTAGTGATAATAGGTTGTGGACCTAAGATGGCAAAAGAGGAGACGATGGATGCCATAGCAGAAGCCAGAGCTGCCTTGGAGGCTGCACAAGCCAATATAATTGAGCTGGAGAACGAGATAGATGCCTTAAGCGCGCAGAAGACTGAATTCGCACAGACGATAAAGGATATTGAAGAAGAGATAGCAATAATAGAGAATAAGATCGATACGCGTTGCAAGAAATAAGGAGGATGAAATGAAAAAGATAATTTCAATTTGCTTTATTCTTTTCTTACTCGGTCCCACCCTGATTTTTGCTGAAGATAAACTTACAGAGGAACAGGCTCAGGAAGAACTTTTGGCATTACAAGCGCAGTTAGAAGAAGCTGAAGCAAAGATTGCTGAACTCGAGGCTGAGGTAGGAGCGTTGCGGTTAGAGGTCGCGGAACTTGAAGCAAGCCGTGATGAACTAATATCAAAGCTCAATGAATTGAAAGAAGCCTGGAAAATATGTCAGTATGGCAGATATAAGGTTATTGAGGATGATTGGCTATCTAAAATCGCCAGTATGCGCAAAGTATATCATGAAGGCTCAAAATGGCCAATGATTTACGAGGCGAACAAAGATAAAATAAAGAATCCAAACCTTATATATCCAGGTTGGGTATTGCTTATTCCTTATCTTGACAATTATTCTGTAATACCTGGCGATTGCCTTTGGTTAATTGCATCATATCTTTCAATCTATTCTGATGCAAAAAAATGGCCAGAAGTCTACGAGGCAAACAAAGACAAAATAAAAGATCCCGATTTAATATATCCTAAACAGGAATTTGTAATACCTCATGATTAAAATTTTTGGGAGGGGCAGATCCCTGCCCCTCCCTTAGATGTGAAAGTATCAATTCCCATATCTGGTTTTGACCCCACAGTCGTTTCAGGCTGCCAAGATGAGTTTCTCAAGAAAATTCAGCATGAGTATGGTATTATTGTAGCAATGCGTGAAGAATATATACATCTAAACGGTGGTGAAAAAAAAGTTAAAGAGGCAGCAAAGGCAATTGAAAAAATGCTGAAGAATATAGGAAATGAAATAAATAGTACACATCAGAAAATTAAAAACGTTGAAGAGAAAGACCCCACCCAGGTTACTACTCCAAAAAAACTGGTGAAGGCAAAGAGTACTGGTCAAGTTGAATACCTGAAAGCAATTGATGATCATGATATTGTCATAAGCATTGGTCCTGCTGGTACAGGTAAAACCTATCTTGGAGTTGCCAAAGCAGTTTCGTACTTAATGGCAAAAAGGGTTGAGAGGATAATTCTTACAAGACCAGCTGTGGAGGCTGGTGAATCATTAGGATTTCTGCCAGGTGCAATCGAGGATAAAGTTGATCCCTATCTTCGTCCCCTTTATGATGCTCTTAATGATTTTTTACCCTATGACCGGATTAAAAAGTATCTCAGCATGAAAACTATTGAAGTTGCACCCCTTGCATATATGAGAGGTAGAACACTCAATGATTCGTTTATTATTCTCGATGAAGCACAGAATACAACTAGTATGCAGATGAAGATGTTTCTGACAAGAATGGGCTGGCGTTCACGAATAGTTGTAACTGGTGATATAACACAGGTCGATCTACCTGTAAACATCTTTTCAGGACTTATTGAAATACAACATTTGCTAAAAAATATCCCGGGTATAGAATTTATATATTTGAATGAAAAGGATGTAGTAAGGCACAATCTTGTCCAAAAAATAATAAAGGCATATGAAATTAAAAATTCAACGTAAATTTTTAATCCTAATTGGAATAGTTCTTTTACTAAACATATTGTTCCCCCCACCAAAGGTTCCCTCAAAATACACTATTAACGAAGGAGAAATAGCCTCTTTTAATGTACTCGCACCTTACGACTTTTTCATACCCAAGACAAAACAAGAACTTAATGAAGAAAGAGAAGGAATTGCCAAACGGATCCCTCCTGTGTTTGAATTGGATAATACAGTATCTAAAATGGTCGCCAAAAAGATCGAGGGGCTTGAAAAACTTATTGATTCACTTAGTAAGCTAAAACAGATTGGTGAGGATTCTTTAGTTTTTTTGGTTCAAAAAGAGTATGCATTAGATAAAGGTATCATTAAGTATCTTCTTAAAAACATCCCAAAAAAGATTTTAGAAAAAACTACGAAAAATTTGGCAGATCTTTATGCTACAGGAATTGTCGATTCGAAGTTGCCTGAGTTTAGAATAATAACAATTGTCAGCGGTGATAAGGAGATGGTTGAATCTATTGATGAACTTCATTCCTTAGCTGAGGCAGAGAGTATCCTTGGGGTTAGACAAAAGTTAGAATATAGGCGATTGATTACATTCCTTTTGATTCCGAATTTAATTTATAATAAAGAGAAAACCGAAGATAAAATTGAAGAAGTATTTGCAAATGTTCCCAAGACAAAAGGGAAAATCCTAAAAGGAGAAATCATTGTCGAGAAGCATAAACGAATAACCGAAGAAGCCAGAGCGACAATGACCGCATTAGAAAGCACCTATATTTCTATTGGGACATGGGAAATAATAAAAACAATATTTTTCCGTAATCTTCTATATTTCGCTGCTATTTTTCTTCTGTTCAATCTGGGAAGGATAGCAAAATCTGACTTATTCGGCGGTAAAAATATCTATTTTATCGCATTGCTGTCTGCAGGATATTTGATTTTGGGAAAAATCGTCTACATGACAGACACAATATATCTACTTCCAATATCATTTTTTATTTTTTTGTTCGCACTCTATTTTGATATTTATTTTGCCATCATATTTACAATAATCTTTTCTTCATTATTTGGAGTTACTTTGAACTCCATGCCAATTTTTATTTATCTTTTTGCTAGCGGTATGGTTGCCGCCTTTTCAACCCAGACAATAAATTCAAGATTATCTCTATATCGACCAATGGTATATGTTGCATTAGCAAATATAAGTGCAATTCTTTTTGCAGATGTATATTTATTAAAAGGACACATAGATTTATTGCATCTAAGTGAGGGTGGGTTGAATAGCATTCTTGGTGCTGTTCTCTTTGTTCTTTTACTACCTTTATTTGAAAAACTCTTCGATTTTACTACTGATCTAACACTTTTGGAACTGGGGAATTTAAATCTACCTCTGTTTAAGGAAATGGCAATGGAAGCTCCAGGGACTTATCATCATTCAATCGTTGTGGCAAACCTTGCCGAAGTTGGCGCAAGAGTTATTGATGCTGATCCAATTCTTGCTCGGGTTGGTGCGTATTATCACGACATTGGAAAATTGAAGAAACCTGCATATTTTATTGAAAATCAAATCGGCGTTAAGAATCCTCATGATGATTTAAAACCACAAATGAGTGCGTTGATCATTATTTCTCACGTAAAAGATGGTGTCGAAATGGCGAAAAAGATGAAACTGCCTAAAAAACTGGTCAGTATAATTGAACAACATCATGGCACGACGGCAATTGAGTTATTTTACAAAAAGGCACTGGCGATGGCTTCCAGTATAGATGAAGACACTTTTCGCTATCCCGGGCCTAAACCAAAAACAAAGGAATCAGCACTAATAATGCTCGCTGATACTGTAGAGGCAGCAGCAAGAAGTGAGAAGAATATTACTGTTATGAAACTGCGGAAGATATTAAAGGACAATATCGAAAAGAAATTTAATGATGGGCAACTGGATGATTGCCCGATAAACCGTCAAAATTTGGAGCAGGTTAAAACTGCATTTTTGTCAATTCTTACTGGGGTTTTTCATCCTCGTGTTGAATATGAAGTACCTGGTAAAAAAACCAATATTGGGAGAGAGGGGAATTAGTTAATTAAAGATTGGTGAATTGGTTGATTTATAAAACGGCGAAATGGAGAAACGGAAACACGCAGGATAAGTTCCAAGAGCTAAATTCCAAGAACCAAGAAACAAGGAGACCAGGAGACAAGGGGAAAAGAGACAATAGGCAAGAGGAGATAAATTACAAATACCAAATTACAAATGCCAAATGAATTTCAAATAACTAATGATAAATTTCAAAACAAAAAAATAAATCAAATAAATATTCTGAACGATAATAACGATCTAAACGATACTAACGAATGAAATGCTCTGAAGAAATTGAATTAGGTTTCCCTAATATCATTAAGTTGTTTAAAAATGCCCTCGATTATTTAAATTTTTGATTGAAAGTAAATATATTTAACCAATCAGATTATGCATCAGTTGATAAAAAGAGAATTAATAGTCTCATTCGGAAAGTGGTAAAGGGAGAGGGATTTCAATTAGCTAACCTAAATATAGTAATAACCGATAATAATTATCTAAAAAAATTAAATAAGATGTTTTTTAAAAAAAACAGACCAACTAATGTTATTTCTTTTAATATGGATGAAGTGTGTGAAATTTATGTTTCCCGTGATAAGGTAAAGGATACCAAAGACCTATATTATTACATAATACACGGATTGTTACATATTATTGGCTACGACCATCGAAATAAAGAAGAGGTTAAAATAATGGAAAATAAATGTCTAAAATACCTCGAATACATAAAATAGGGCAATATAAGCACTATATGGCGATTAAAGGGCAATATAGGGCAAAATTAGGCAATGATACGGATGTAGGGATACTTCTTTTACCCATTTTGTTTGGCTTTTTGAACCATCTCGAGCCTTATTCTTCCCTTTTGTATTAATAATGTCTGATATTGTTCTCTATATCATTCTAATTTTAATCTTTCTTTGTTTAAGTGCCTTTTTCTCTGGAATGGAAGCCGCCATTTTTTCATTATCCCGTTTTCGTATAAAGGCATTAATATTTGAAGATAAAAAGGGTGCCAGAGTTCTTGAGAGAATTAGAAAAGAACCAGGTAAAACATTGGCGGCTATATTATTGGCTAACCTGCTTGTAAACATCGGCTGTTCATCAGTTGGTGCAATAATACTTATTCAAGTTATTAAAACGTATAGTGTTAACTATACACTATCTTTTATAATCGAGTTAGTTATTATGACCTCTCTTCTTCTCATTGTTGGTGAAATTACGCCAAAGACAATTGCAATTTCAAATGCTGAAATCCTATCGCTGAAATTTGGGAAAATTATTGCCTTTGTTTCAGATATTTTTAGCCCTATATCAAGGTTAATGGAGATTTTCAGTAAATGGGTTGTTACAGACCGAGTGGCAAAGGAACTTGAGATTATATCTGATAAAGAAATAAAGTTTATGTTAAGCGAGGCAAAGAAATTTAACGTGCTGGATGAAGGAGAAGAGAAATTTGGTTATCAAATTCTTAAGTTTGGCAAAATAAGAGTAAGCGAAATTATGACACCGAGACAAAAAGTAGTGGGTGTTAAAATTAACTCCAGTATAGAGGAAGTAAAAAGAGTAATTACATCTGAGAAGCATTCAAGAATATGTGTATTTGATAAACAAGGGAATGTTGTAGGTATACTTTATGCAAAAGACCTATTCATCAGTCAGATCAATAATCGAAAAGATTCCAGGATAAGTATTAAAGATTTGATGCACGTTCCTTACATTGTCCATGAGACAAAACATGCTGACAACCTGTTAGCGGAATTCAGAAAACAAGGTACCCATATCTGTGTCGTTGTTGATGAATTTGGCTATTTTTGTGGTATTGTGACGCTTGAAGACATTTTAGAATCCATTTACGGTGAGATTATTGATGAATATGATGAGCTTACTGACCTTCCGTATAAAAAAATCTATGAAAATACTTACTTATTTGAAGGCGATATAAGTATAGGCGAATTGTCACGCATTTTAAACATTGAACCTTTTGCTCAAGAAGGAGAAAGATTATCAGGTTTTATTTTTAATTATTTCAAAAAGATACCAAAAGAAAAGGAAAAAATCGAAATTGATAATCTCGAAATCATTGTTGAAGAAATTCGCAATCGAGTTATTGAGAAGGTTATAATAATGAAAAAGGAATTTTAAGGACCATATTATGTTATTCTTAATTATACCTTTATTACTGATAATTTTTGAAGGAATTTTCACGGCTAGTGAAACAGGTCTTGTAAGTATTGAAAATATAAGGGTCTTTAAGGCAAAAAAAGAGAAGAAAAAGTGGGCAATACATGTGAGTAATTTCCTTTCTTCGCCAGAGAGTTTTTTTTCGACAATTAATATATGGGAAAATGTTATTCTTGTTCTTTCCTCGACTTTGTTCGCTAAATTTTTTATTGAACATTTTGGCGACAACGGCGTATTTTTAGCAACAGTAATATTATCAATATATTCTTTAACTGTTGGGCAGTTTATCCCAAAATCGATTGCCCTTTCAAATCCTGATAAAATAATGATGTCCCTGAGCGGAGTAATATACTATACCAAAATTATAACCTATCCTGTTGTCTATCTTTATGCGAATATATCAAAAGCAATAGCTCGCATTTTTAAAAGCGATACAGAAACAGATTCAATAAGCAGATCTGATATAATCCATGCGATGGGTGAGTATGAAAAAGAGTCAAGCAGGCTTGCCGCGAGGCTTTTTAATTTTTCAAAAAGAGTTGTTAGTGAGGTAATGATTCCGTTAAATGCTGTATTTTCCTGTAAAAAGGGTTATGAATTGGAAGCACTATCAAACAAGTACAAAAGAATCTATACAAGAATACCTGTTTATATCAAAAGGCTTGACGATATTATAGGTGTATTTAATATAAAGGACTATTTCTATACTGATAAAATTACTCTGAGAAAACCATTTTTTATCAACGCTAATGAACGGTGTATGTCAATATTCTCAACAATGAAACAAAAGGGAGAACATATGGCAATAGTACGAGATGATAATAATCGTGTTCTTGGCATCGTAACGCTCGAGGATTTAATTGAGGAACTGGTTGGAGAGATCAGGGATGAGAGATAAATGACAAATACCAAATGTCAAATGCCAAATGAAATCCTAATTCCAAAGATCAAATGTCAAACACCTAATACCAAATCCCAAGTTCCAAGGAACAAGGGAAAATGATAAATTACGAATGATAGATAATAGATTCTAATTTTTTAATATTTTGCATTTGACATTTGGTATTACAAAGGAATAATATGTTTTTTTTAAAATACTGCGTTTTTTAATGGCTTTTCTTCAGTTTCTCTTCTGCTTCCTGGACAGAGATC
>SOIY01000257.1 GCA_004376785.1 Candidatus Stahliibacteriota bacterium
ATTAGGATTTCGATATTGTTTATGTCTCACATCGAGTGTTCGACACGAGACGGAATTTCGGATTTAGTATTTGGAATTTTATATTACTACCCAATTGTTTCCCTAACAATATTCTCCTTTTCCTCTGCTGGTGAATCACCAAGTACATTAATAACCTGGGCATCACGAAAATAGCGTTCAACCGGATAATCTTTCATATAGCCATACCCGCCAAAGATTTGAATTGCTAATGTAGCGATCTCAACTGCTGCATGTCCTGTGAAGTGTTTGGCTATCGCTGCAGCCCTACTATAATTTTTATTGGCATCGTATTTCATTGCCGCATCGTAAGTTAAGAGCCGTGACGCCTCGATCTTTGTTGTCATGTCAGCAATCATCTCTCTTACCATACCAAATGATATGATCGCTTCATTGAACTGAATTCTTTCTTTTGCATATTTTATTGCAGCTTCTGAAGCACCTTGGGCAATGCCGAGAGCGATGGCAGCAAGACAGATTCTTGCCACATCCTGTGTCTCGTGTAAAACAGCGCTACCCTCATCTCCTTTTTTAATCACTGTGCTGGCGGATACTGAATAGTTTTCAAACACAACTTCACTGATCCCTGCAGCCTTCAGCCCGATAATATTTTGGTTTTTTGATATCTTGATACCAGGTGCTTTATTCTCAACTATGAAAGCCGATACGTCTTTTTTATCATTAGAGGTTGGCAGGAACATGGTAAATGGACCGTTTGCCTCGGCGTTTAGAACAAAAGGATTTTTGCCTTTTAAGAGCACATTTTCGCCTTGCTGTTCTGTTGTTATTTCATTTGTAGAAAAATTGGCAGAGCCGCCGATAATTTCGCCAGTAGCTGCAAAAGGTAGATATTTTTTCTTTATCTCATCGCTGCCGTATTTCAAAATTGGATAGGCGAAAAAGACATTGTGTGTTGCAATGATTATTGCCGTTGATGTACAGATTTTACTGATCTCTTCTAATGAAACAACGAGTCCAATGAGATCCAATGCTGTACCACCCATGTCTTCAGGAATCATGGCACCAAGTATACCCATCTCAGCAAGTTGTTTTATATTATCTGAAGGAAAGCTACACGCTTTATCATTTTCATCAACTTTTTCCGAAATAACCTGTTGAGCAAATTTTCTTAATTCATTTTGTAGTAATACACATTCTTGATTTAATTCCATTATTTCTCCTTGTCCTTCTCTCTTGTTCCCATTTCCCTTGTGAGTTCAATGGCAATCACTGCACGTTGAATTTGACTGGTTCCTTCATAAATCTGGGTGATCTTGGCATCGCGCAGTCTTTTTTCTATATGATATTCCTTTAATACACCATAGAGCCCCAAAATTTCAATTGCTTCAGTTGTAACCTTCATTGCTATATCAGAAGGATAAAGTTTAGCAAATGACGATTCTTTGGAAAAACCTCTTGTTCCAGAATCGATCATGCGCGCAGCTGCGTAAATCAATGCGCGTGCTGCCTCAATCTCAGTTGCCATATCAGCAACCTTTCTTTGAATATACTGGTTGTTTAAAAGATCGTGTTTGTAGGTAAAATCCAGTACTGATTCAAATGCACCCTGGGCAATGCCGAGAGCCATAGCACCAACGCCCGGTCGCGCGCGATCAAAATTGCGCATTGTGTAAATAAAACCCATTCCTTCTTTACCCATTAGATTTTCTTTTGGAATTTTACAATCCTCAAACACAAGTTCTGTTGTGACTGATGTCCTGATGCCCAGTTTATTTTCCTCTTTACCATATGATAATCCAGGCATGTCCTTTTCCACGATGAATGCCGAGATGCCGCGTGCGCCTCTGGATTTATCAGTAGAGGCAAGTACAGTATATACGTCAGAAACACTGGCATTAGAAATAAATTGTTTTACTCCATTCAGAATATAATAATCGCCTTCTTTTCTTGCTACTGTTTGTATATTTGCTACATCACTGCCAGCACTGGCTTCAGTCAATCCAAAGGCACAGAGTAATTCACCCGTAGCAATTTTTGGCAGATATTTTTTCTTCTGTTCTTCAGTTGCAAAATGGACGATAGGTCCACTGCCCAATGCACCAACTGCATAGGCAGTTGCGGCGCCAGCGCAGATCCGTGCAATCTCTTCACACACAATACACATATCCATAATTTTTTCTCCGGTTCCACCATACTCCTCTGGGATAAAGATCTTCAATAAGCCCTGTCTCCCCATTTCTTTGACTAATTCAAGAGGAAATTCACCCTTTTCATCCATTTCATCGCGTATTGGCAGGACAAGGTTTTCTGCTATTTCGCGTGCTTTTTGTTTTAGTTTTTTTTCATCGTCGTTGAAAAAATATTCCATCAGACCTCCTTATCCGCCTTAGGCGGCTAAATACCTAAAATCCAAAATTCCTAAAATACCTAAACTTCAATCGAGGTTTGAAAACCTCTCCCACAAATATTTTAGCTCTTTAAATGTGGGAGCGACTTCTAAGTCGCGATTATAACGTTAAACGATTTTTTATAGTTTACCAAATTTTATCATAATGTCAAGGCTGCCAAAATCGGTATTTCACTCTCCAACATTTGTCTTGACATTTCAACAAATATGAATACTATTATTCGATGTCCTTGATTTTACTCTTAATAATAGCAGGGATTAATGTTGATGTCTTTGATACATCAAATGATGATGTTTCATGTAATATTGTAGCTTTAGCAAGTAATGCAGTTGTAGGTTCGTTAGAACACTTGAAAAGTTCGGAGTTCCCTGCACCTCCAACAAATGTTTTGCCAAAGGATAAACCTAATGATGCAGGTGGTAGTATCATTCTTACCTGGATGAAGTCTGTTGATGATGTAGAAGAAAATGAATTAGTAAAAGAGTATCAGGTATTTCGCTCCAGTTCCCTGGATAGGGAATTTGAATTGATCGGAACTGCAAGTAAGGGTTTTGAGAAATATGTTGACGGTACGACAATTGATGGCACTCAATATTATTACATGGTAAAAGCCTCTGATGGTGTATCATATTCCCAACCAGCAAGAAGTGAAGCAGTTAGCTCAAGTGCTCAGTGGTTTCATACTGGTAGGATAAACATGCTCGTGGCTACAGTAATAATTTCCTTCCTTATATTATGGTTTATAAGACAGGCAAAAAGCGGTAAGGAACTTTACATTCGCCCCATTGCCGGATTAGAAGCGGTGGATGATGCCGTAGGAAGGGCAACAGAAATGGGAAAACCAATTATGTACATTCCTGGTATTATGGACATGGATAACATGCAGACAATTGCCAGTGTAATTATTCTTGGTAGAGTAGCACGTAAGGCAGCCCAATATGAGACCACTTTGTTAGTTCCTTGCTGTAGGTCAATTGTCATGAGTGCTGCCCAGGAAACTGTCAAGGAAGCCTATTTCGATGCTGGCAGACCTGATGCCTTTAATGCAGACAAAATCAACTATTTGACTGACGACCAGTTTGGCTATGCTGCTGGTGTGAATGGCATGATGCTCAGGGAAAAGCCAGGAGCAATATTCTACATGGGTGCATTCTATGCAGAATCTTTGATCTTGGCAGAAACCGGACATTCTACCGGAGCCATTCAGATTGCCGGAACTGCTATGCCGTCTCAATTACCTTTCTTTGTTACGGCATGTGATTACACGCTTATTGGAGAAGAGCTTTTTGCGGCAAGTGCTTATCTTTCAAAAGAGCCCCTGCTCCTTGGAAGTCTCAAAGGACAGGATATGGGAAAGGCGATTTTAATTGCTATTCTTGTAGGTGGAGTAATTCTGGTGAGTTTCGGATTCTCGAAAATAATCGCCTGGTTGACGACTGGATAATTAAATGAAGAAACAGATTCCTTTAATTATAACATTTATTGCAGGTATGGTGATGGTATTGCAGTTTTTTATTCCTCATAGACCATTTTCAGACTTGCAGCAGCTTTTTAATTCATGGTTTTTGATCATTACTGTTTTTGCAATGATATTGGGTCTTGGGAATCTGCTTAAGGTTCATACCAAACGCTTGCAGCGTAAACCGAAAGGTTGGTGGTATAGTATTGTTTTGCTTGCAGGATTTGCTATTATGTTTATCGCAGGAATGGTATGGGGAATTGAGCGTGGCACTTTTTTTGACTTTCTCTTTTGGAATGTGCATTTACCAATGTCGTCGATGATGTTCGCACTCCTCGCTTTTTTTGTAGCATCTGCATCCTATCGAGCATTCAGGGCGCGCACGCCTGAAGCAACCTTATTGCTTATTTCCGCAATCTTGGTAATGATTGGTCGAGTTCCACTTGGCAATTATATATGGGATAAATTACCTTTAGTAAGTGATTGGATCATGAGTTATCCAAATATGGCAGGTCAGCGGGCAATCATGATCGGTATAGCTCTTGGTATTGTTTCTACATCACTGAGAATCATATTAGGGATTGAAAGAACGTATCTCTCAGGGAAATGAATATTATAGAACGTTTTGAAAAAATAGACCGAAGAATAATATTCTTGCTCGTCCTGTTCGCAGTGATTATACCACTGCTTTTCCCCATAGGTTTTGAAATTAAGGTGAGTGCACCGGTTCAAAAATTCTATGATGCTATTGAAGCGCTCCCTCCTGGTTCTATGGTGCTCGTATCAAGCGAATATGATCCGTCTACAATGCCCGAAGTCTATCCCATGAATCAAGCATTGGCTCGGCATTGTTTTGCAAAGGATCTAAAGATTATTGGAATGGGACTCTGGCCACAAGGGATTCCTCTTAATCAGGCATCAATGGAGCAGGCTGCTGAGGAATACGGAAAGGAGTATGGTGTCGACTATGTGAATCTTGGATACAAAGCCGGCGGTATTGTTGTTATCTCTTCTGCGGCTGAAAACATACCGAAAACATTTCCCTTAGATTATACAGGGCGTCCAATAGGAGAATTCGAAATAATGAAGGGGGTAAGGAATTTTGATAATATCGATTTCATAATCAGCCTTTCAGCAGGTGATCCAGGTGTACGAGAGTGGATAATGATTGCTCAAGGAAGATATGGAAAGAAAGTAGCGTGCGGTGTTACTGCGGTGAGTGCTCCTGCATTCTATCCCTATTTGAATGCAGGGCAACTTCAAGGATTAATAGGAGGTATGAAAGGAGCAGCTGAGTACGAGACCATACTTGAAACAAGTGGCACTGCTTCTCGGGGTATGGATGCACAATCAATAGCTCATGGATTGATAATTTTTTTCATTCTGTTTGCTAATTTCTTCTACCTGCTCGGTAAAAGGAGAAAAAAATGATTGAGACACTCGGAATCTGGATAGCTGCGCTTCTCACCTTATGTATACTCAGTTTTCTCTATAAAGACAACCCCTTTTATAAATTTGCCGAGCATCTATTTGTGGGTGTGTCTGCAGCGTACTGGGCAGTCTATTCCTATTTTAATATCTTGCTGCCAAATTTAATACAACCTCTTTTTGGACAAGGACAATTTCTTTTAATCATTCCTCTTGTGCTTGGGATTATGATGATAATGAGACTGTTTCCAAAAGTGGGTTGGATGTCACGCTGGCCTCTCGCCTTTATCGTAGGTTCTTATTCTGGTTATCACCTGATCACGTATCTTCAGAGTAATGCAGTGGAACAGGTAAGGGCTACGCTTGTTCCATTTGTACAAATAGAAAGCTGGAAGAATCTGTTTACCGGTCCCGGAGTGATTACCTTTCTTAATGCGATTGCAATTCCTGTAGTAATAGTTGGGGTCATCACAGGTATCATTTATTTCTTCTTTTCTAAAGAACATAAAGGTGTGTTTGGTGGGTTAGCGAGAATAGGTGTGTGGTTTCTGATGATTGCATTCGGGGCATCATTCGGTTACACGGTTATGGCACGTATTTCGCTTTTAATTGGAAGAATGTATTTTTTGCTACATAATTGGTTGCATTTGATTTAATGGCTGGATTTGAAATAAATCTTAAAGAATTTATACTTGGTGATGTTTTACAATTCCTGGCGCGGGTTAAGAAATCAGGTGTTTTAAAAATTTTCGGCGGAGTTTCTGGGGAGATATATCTACAGGATGGTTTGGTCATACATGCAACAGACGGTTCGGAAAAAGGCATGGAGGCATTATTTAATCTTTCTTTTGTAGATCTGGATAAAGCAAACTTTGAACTTGGTGTTAGCTCTCCAGAGCAAACAATCTCTGAAGAACTTGGAAAGTTAACCGAAGATATTGAAAAGAGACGTATTGAGTTTGAGGAGATCAAGAAAAAACTACCCCCACTTGAAACAATACTCACAAAGTCAACTAAGGATTTGGAATCTGGCGTTGCCCTAAGAAGAACTGACTGGCAGATTCTTGCATTGATTGATGGTAAAAGAAAATTGGGCGACGTGATTGACGAGTCGAAGATTGGTGGTTATGAAGCGACAAAAACTGTTGTTTGGTTAAAAGATCAGGGATTGGTTGATGATGCGGCTGCCGCAGAAAGAGTTATGTCAAAACTCACAGAATTCTTAAGAGTTCTTTTTGAAAATTTTGCAAAAAATGGGTTAAATTGGCTGAAGAAATGGTCTGAGGTTAATGCAAATAATAAGAAGACACTTGATGCTTTGCAAATTAATGAAGAGACATTGGACATTGAGATAAAGACTGGATTGACATCTGCTGAAATTGACGAGGCACTTAAAAATCTTGAGGAATTTATTGATGTTGAGGGACCAAAAGTGTATGGCAAACTTCTTTTCAGGAAAAAATTTGAAGATTTCAAAAAGAAAATTAAGCTTTAATCATATGTTAGCTATTCGCTTTTGACGGATAGGATAATATGGAAGTATTAGATAAAATTCCTGGAGTAATTGGTTATACCTTAATAAAGGCTGAGGATGGTTCAATTGAAGAAATGAAAGGTTCTTCCACTGCACCCATTGGTGACCTGGCAGCTTTCTTTTCATCGGCAAGCGAGGTTATAAAAAACAACCTAAACATGGGTGATATTGATTACCTATCGCTTTGCTATGGTGCTAACCGGCTTGTGATATATTCATACGGACCAAGATATATTGGGGTTGAGGTTGAAAGGCACAGAGAACCTACCGAGATTATCGAGAAGTTCAAATCATTAATTGCAATCGCTGAAAAACCGAAGATAGAACTTCCCCGCAGTATTAGCTCAAAGGTTCAACAGATTAATCTGCTCATTGATGAATTTGGTGGTGCGGATAATAAAACACACTGGTTTGAATTACTGAAACAAGGTTTAGGAATTCTTGGTGGCGAGATATCTCCTTATGTTGATCTAATTAATAATGAGCTTACATTCAATGACAATCCTCCCAAAGATAGAGAAGATGAGTTTGTTCAAGGATTGCGTACTTTAATTGATTTTTTGGTTAAGAAATCTGTAGAGGAAATGGGTTCATCCCAGGCAAGGGCAAAAGTTCAAGCGGTTATTGAGAGGATGAAGTAATATGAAACAGGATTTATTGAACGGTTACGAAGAGAAAGGTTTGCCTTGTCCTTTTATTGTTCCCAAATCAGGTCAATTAGCCATTACACAAAGTAGTGAATCAATAAAAAAAGAAATCTCTCAGATGGCGACAGTCATTTTTGAAACGATAAGTGCAATTGGCGATATAAATATTGATAGAGTAGAAATGTTAGGTAAAACCAAAGGACTTATTATGAGCTTGGATAAGGATAGTCTTGTGGGAAGTCTGTTCGATCGTACCGAAGGTCTTGCCTTAAATGATTTATGGACTCTTCTTGAAGAACTGAAGAAAAAACCTGCTGCAGTACCTGTAGTAACTGCGCCACAGAAAGAGAAGGAAATTGTCGAACTGGAATCTGGTGTTCTGGAGGAGATAAAAAAGATTTTGAAAGATTACTTAGGAGATTTTACAGAGCGTGTCTATAAAAATCAACTCAAGAAACAGCGTATCAAAGTTGATCAATTTTATGATGAGGATGTACGTAAACTCATCTTTACATTAGGTAAGGCAGCCAGTATGATTATTGGTCCATCAAAAGGCGGGGAAATGACAAAAAAGATGTTGGAAATAGTGAGGTGAACGAGGCAATTGAAGAGAGTAAGGCAATTAGAGGCAATTTATGGCAATTGAAATGAGAAATCCGAAATTCGATCCTGAATCAAGTTCAGGATTTCGATATTAGGATGTAGCATTTAAAAGTTTGAGGGAGGTTTTATAATTCAATTTTTCATAGTTATGGTGCCATTTGGTATTGAGCCGGGAAAGTATCAGGTACTTGCTGTAATTCCCAATTATCTACTCGTTCTTGGTGCAATTCTACTGTGGCTTGCTTTTATTGTGTTGGGAATAATTGCCAGGCGCTACGAAATTGTCCTTGGTGAGCGAACCGATTGGCAGTTTATGGTCTTTGCGCCTACAGGCATTCTCTTTTTCGCTGTTATTCAATTATTCTTTTGTGGACTTGGAGGAAAGATGATGTTACCAAAAGGTGGTATTAATTACGTTGCCTATGGTTTTTTTCTCGTTTCAGGTATACTATCTCTGATTGCCAATCTCAAATTCTATAGAGTCACAAGAGGGGAATAAATTAGAGTTTAAAAAAGGAGGATGATATGAGGGCTGATATTCCTGCTGAATTTTTATTCATTGTGGCAATTCTTTTAACAGTAGTTTCCTTAATTATATATGGATTAATAATCAAAAAATTGTTGGTGTTAATTAAAAGCAAAGGTATATGGATTTTTCCTGTAATCGGAAGTATCTTTCTTATTGCACTGGCTGTTTTTCATATATATCGAATGCTTTTCTACTTCCCTTTGCTCGGAACTGCCGGGCCTTCGGATCTATTTGATCTAATTATTGGTTCTTTGAGTCTATCACGTATAGAAAGTTGTCTTTTATTGGGCTCGGGCATATTTTCGCTAATCGGAGGAGCTCTTTATTACTCGGCAAGTTCAAAGTAAACCTCCTAGGATGTTTGCTGTCCAGCGGGGATAAATGCGATTGATTTACTTTTGATGTTGCTGAGTTTTTATAATTTCGAAACTTGACATTCTATAGTTATTATATATAATAAATAGATATGAAAGGAGGAAACATATGATAAGGGAGTTTACAGTAGGCGCCGAAGGCGGTGGTGGTTTTGTGATGTGGTTTTTGCTTGCTTGTGCGGTCGTTGGTATCGGATTGATTTTAGAAAGACTGTTCAGCCTTTTTATTAAGGCTCGACTCAATCCAAGATTGTTTCTTGAGAAGCTGACTTCAGCGGTTGATTCCCAGGATGTTGATGCTGGGATTGCTTTATGTGATCAAACTCCTGCACCTGTAGCAAAGATTTTGAGGGCGGTTTTAGAAAAAGCTGATAAAGGTAAAGATGCAATGGAAGAGATGGTTGCACGCAGTGCAGCAATTGAACTGGCATTCCTCGATCGTGGAATGGCTCTTCTTGGTGGTCTTACCACGGTTTCGCCATTCCTTGGATTTCTGGGTACAGTTATGGGTATGATTACTGCATTTGCAGCAATTGCTATCGCCGGTGAGGTTGAGCCGACAATTGTGGCAAGTGGAATTTCTACAGCTCTTATTACTACTAAATGGGGTTTAATTATTGCTACACCACTTGCGATAATTCATATTCTCTTTTCCAGTAAAGTGGATGGTTATACCCGCGATATGGAAGAAGCAGCAAGCGGACTCATCGATTATCTGATAGAACAGTATCCCAAGAGGAAAAAATAATGCAACTGCGGGAGAAGAAAAAGACCAAGCACGTAATGCCGACCTCTGCAATGGGTGATGTAGCATTCTTAATTCTTATCTTCTTCCTTACATCGACAGTATTTACTAAAGATAAGGGATTGAAAATGCTCTTACCCGATAAGGCAGAAGAGGAAGATATTGTGCAAGTGAAACCTGAAAATATTGTTATGGTTATGATCAATCCTGCGGGCGCGATTAGAATCAAAGCATCAGGTGTAGAAAAGGACCTGTCACCCCATGAATATGACGAAATTAAGAGGATTGTCGAAGAAAGATTGCTTGAGCGCGATACCTTGCTTGTTGTTTCATTACGTGCAAGTAAGGAAGCGCCATATAAAAATGTGGTTCATGTGCTTGATCAGATAAAACTATGCAGGGTGACAATGCCTGATGGTCGGAAGTTAAGGGCTAATAAGATTAGTCTCATACCAACAAGCGAGGAATGATGAGGAAAAGTATTATACGAAGAGCAACAAAAAGCGTGGATATACCCACTGCATCAACTGCAGATATTGCATTTCTCCTTATACTCTTTTTTATGGTTACAACAGTGTTTCGAGCAACAACCTTACACCTTAAAATTAAACTTCCTCAAGCCCGGTCTACTGAACGTATTTTAATGCGGCGTAATGTTAGTTATATATGGGTGGATAATCAGAGTAAGGTCTACATGGATGATAATATTATTACTGAGGATCTGGTCGCAGCAAAAATAGCGCCAAAGGTTTGGGATAATCCAGAACTTATTGCCATCCTTAATGTTGATGAAATGGTGAATTATGGGACAGTAGATATAATTCTCGATCAGTTAAAAGAGGCAAAGGCATTTAAGATAACCTTTGCAACTGAATTTGGGAGATTATGATGCGTGACCATAAGCTTATGTACGGGGTATATCTTAGGGTTGGGATGTTTTCCAGTATCA